>NZ_DLJD01000060.1:0-24314 GCF_002484085.1 Sphingobacterium sp. UBA7625 | reverse complement strand
TTCTTGAAGTGTGTCTCAAACGTTGAAGAGCCTTGTCTTTAATTTGACGTACGCGTTCGCGTGTCAAATTGAATTTCTCGCCGATTTCTTCAAGCGACAGTTGGTGGTTGGAACCTAATCCAAAGAATAGAACGATGATTTCACGTTCTCTTTCTGTTAAAGTTGCCAATGATCGCTTGATTTCTTCTGAAAGAGATTCATCAATTAAAGAGCTATCTGTGTCTGGGTCATGGTTTTCCAATACATCCAAGAGTGTGTTTTCTTCACCTTGAACAAAGGGTGCATCCATGGATACGTGACGGCCAGAATTACTTAAGGTGTCCGAAACCTTATCAACGGTGGTTTCAAGGATATCTGCCAGTTCTTCCGGAGATGGCTCCCGCTCGTATTCCTGTTCTAGTTTTGAGAAAGCCTTACTGATTTTGCTTAGAGAACCGACTTGGTTCAATGGCAGACGTACGATACGTGATTGTTCAGCAATTGCTTGAAGAATAGATTGGCGAATCCACCAAACGGCATAAGAAATAAATTTAAAACCCTTTGTTTCGTCAAAACGTTTAGCTGCTTTAATTAAGCCCAGGTTGCCTTCATTGATTAAATCACCTAAGGTCAATCCTTGATTTTGATATTGTTTTGCTACTGATACTACGAAACGAAGGTTGGTTTTAGTCAATTTTTCCAAGGCAACTTGATCGCCCTCGCGGATACGCTGTGCTAATTCTACTTCTTCTTCTGCTGTAATTAAGTCTACTTTACCAATTTCATGTAAGTATTTGTCCAAAGACTGGGACTCACGATTGGTGATAGATTGTGTAATTTTGAGCTGTCTCATTAATTTTTATTAATTCTCCTCTCTAAGAAATGTTTGCGAAAATACGAAAAATTTTTGAATTATTAATGGAAAATGGATTATCTATCCGCTCATCTATAATGAGTTATGATTTGGTAGACCTTCATTTTACACTATCAAAAACTATTCCATTTAATATTGTTTTTCTTTCTCAATTGTAGCTTTAATATTCAACTGATTGATATTTAAAGCCCTAACAATTTTTATTTTTTTTCTATTCTCAAGTAATTTATCTAATGATATCAGATATGTTACGTGTGCTCCATTCTTTCAATTTATTTTAAAATGATAATTTTATGATAAAACAAAAAGATATATGTTTTGTTTTACTAGAGACATTAAATAAATTTAAAGGAATAAAAATTATAATATGCCAATCTTAATTCATTTGGATAAAATAATGAAAGAGAAAAAAATGTCACTTAACCAATTGAGTGATAGTGTAGGGATTACGCTTTCTAATCTTTCAATCATAAAAAACCAAAAGGCCAAGGCCCTGCGGTTAGATACACTTGAAGCAATATGTAAAGCACTAGACTGCCAGCCCGGTGATTTGTTGCAATATTATGATGGTGGTGATGAGAAAATCTAGAATCTGTAGCCTTTTAAAAAGTCTACGACATTCATTTTCTTTTTGCCTTCCAGCTGCAGTTCTGATACGCTGATATAGCCATCTTGCGTTGCAAACTTCAAATAGCTTTTTTGGTCTGTCTCTATTGTTCCCGGAGCGACAGCGGTAGCTGTTTGCTCTTTTTCCGTTTGATATATTTTTAAGACTTTGTCTTTCAGGATCGTGAATGCTGTAGGGTAGGGACTAAGTCCGCGTATAAAGTTGTAAACAGCGTCGGTAGATTGATTCCAGTTGATTTTACAATCGTCTTTGAAGATTTTTGGTGCATGTTTCAATGCGGTTGTTGGGACAATGTTGTCTTGGCTTTTAGGTTGCAGAGTTCCTGCTTTTAACGCCTGGATTGTTTGGAGCAATGTTCTGGCTCCTGCATGCATTAGCTTGTCGTGAAGATCTCCGGCAGTATCCGTTTCACGGATAGCAACTTTTTCGGCCAACAATATATTTCCTGTGTCAATTTCATGCTGCAATAGGAATGTGGTCACCCCAGATTCTTTTTCACCGTTCATAATGGCATGATTGATTGGTGCAGCACCCCTGTACTGCGGAAGTAAAGAAGCGTGGACGTTAATCGTACCGTATTTCGGCATGTTCCAGACCATTTCGGGCAACATGCGGAATGCGACTACGACCTGAAGGTCGGCCTGATAGCTCTTTAATTCAGTAAGAAAGCCTTCGTCCCGGAGTTTGACCGGTTGAAGAACCGGAATGTGATGTTGTGTGGCGTATATTTTAACGGCTGATTCCTGTATTTTCTGTCCCCGGCCGGCAGGCTTGTCCGGTACTGTAACGACAGCAACGACTTGTTCGCCAGATTGAATGAGTGCTTCAAGTGAAGCAACAGCAAAGTCAGGAGTCCCCATGAAAATGATACGCATAGTAGAGGTGTTTTTTATAAAATTCTTAAAATCAATCAATAACTTGGCAGATGATCAATCCGCCGCGAAAGCGCTAATTATTTGTTATTACAGTTTTGTAAATAACAAATTTTTATAACTTTGCGAAGTTACATAAATATATTGAAAGCTTGAATTTTCCTTATTTTTTAGCAAATCGAATAGCATTTTCCGGTAAACGGACTTTCTCTAAATTGATTGTTCGGGTTACAATTGGTGCAATTGCGCTAGCCATTGCTGCCATTATTATCTCTATTGCTGTTTTGCGGGGATTTAAAGGGGAAATTATTAGCAAGCAACGCGGCTTTTTTGCAGATGTACTGGTTTTGCGTTATGATCTAAATAAATCCTACGAAAATTCACCTATTTCACTTACGCCCAAACTTCATAAAGCCATATTGGCGAATCCGCAAGTGTATTCCATCAATGCATTTGCGACGAAGGCTGGCATCATCAATGTGAATGATGAAGTGGAAGGTGTTGTTTTAAAAGGAATTGATTCACTATATGATCAGCAGCCGATAAAAAATATGCTGCTCGAAGGGAATACCATAGATTTTAAGTCCGAGACTGTCGATAATCAGATTTTAATCTCTAAATATCTGGCCGACCGGCTTCTCTTAAAAGTAGGTGATGATTTTATTATGTATTTTGTTCAGGAGCCTATCCGTAAAAGAAAGTTTGTCATTAAAGGAATATTTAATACGGGCTCAGAAGAACTGGACAAGGTGTACGTGATCGGATCGCTTAACCTCATTAGAAAACTGAGCAATCTTGATGACAATGAGGTAGGAGGGTATGAAATTCGGATTAAAGATTTCAGTCAGCTGGGACAGACAACAGCTAAGATAGAGGATATGTTGCCGATTGATATGCAGGCAATCAATATTAAAGATCAGGTGCCGGATATTTTTCAGTGGTTGGATCTACTGGATATGAATACCAAAATTATCTTTATACTCATGACTGTGGTGGCTATTATCAATATGATCTCGGCCTTATTGATTACCATTCTTGAGCGTACCTCCATGATCGGTATTTTAAAGGCGCTGGGCTACCATAATGCAGGTATTCGACGGGTGTTTATGTATAGCGCATTATACCTGATCGGTCTTGGCCTGCTGATCGGTAACCTCATCGGTTTAGGCTTTTATTTTCTACAGGATTATACCCATTTTTTTAAGTTGGATGAGCAAACCTACTATATTTCTTATGTGGCCGTAGAGCTTTATTGGTCAGATGTTGTATTGGTCAATCTTGCTGTAGTCTTTATTGGTATGGTTTCCCTGTTTATTCCTTCGATGTTAATTACCAAGATTAGTCCGATAAAAGCAATTTCTTTTAAGTAAGCCTTTTTTTAGGACTCGTTTTGCTGGAAAAATCGTATTTTTAGGGCTGTTAGCTATTTTCGGCTAGTAAGGAAATAGCTAGATACATTTTACCGATAGCATACGAGCACATATGAATAAAACTTTCGAGCATATTTCCCAAGCTTTTGAAGCGCCTTTACAAAATCCCGTACTTATTTTTTCACTGGTACTCTTTATTATCCTTCTTTCCCCCATCATCCTTCGGCCAATTAAAGTACCGGGTATTATAGGACTGATTATCTCCGGTGTCATTATTGGCCCCCACGGATTAAATTGGCTGGAGAAAAATTCAGCTATTAACCTGTTTTCAACCATAGGGCTTTTATATATCATGTTTATTGCCGGGCTGGAACTGGATATGAATGAATTCAAAAAGACTAAAAATAAAAGCTTACTGTTTGGTTTTTTTACATTTATTGTTCCCATAAGCATCGGTTATCCCGTTTGTCATTTACTATTGGGATATGATGTCCTGGCGAGTTTGTTGATATCGAGTATGTTTGCGACCCATACTTTGGTGTCTTATCCCATCGTGAATAGTTATGGGATCTCTAAGATGGAAGCGGTGGCGATTACAATTGGTGGAACGATTCTGACTGATACGGCGGTGCTCATCATCTTGGCTGTCATTACAGGTGTCTCACAAGGGAATATAGGAAATGAATTTTGGGTTACACTCGGTATTTCCTTTGCGATTTTCCTCTTTATTATGTTTGGTATTATTCCGAGGATTGCGAAATGGTTTTTTGAGCGGCTGGGCAGTGAAAAAACAGCAAACTATATTTTTGTACTTTCCGTTGTATTTTTTGCGGCCTTTCTGGCAGAAATAGCGGGTTTGGAACCTATTATCGGAGCTTTTGTGGCGGGTTTGGCTTTGAATAAATTGATACCACATTCTTCAGCACTGATGAATCGAATTGAATTCATTGGTAATGCCATTTTCATCCCTTTTTTTCTGATATCTGTCGGTATGATTGTGGATGTAAGTGTTATTTTGAAAGGACCACAGGCATTAATTATAGCCGGTACGCTCACGATTGTGGCTATTGTGGGAAAATATGCGGCGGCTTGGCTGACACAGAAAATATTCAAGTATAGCCGTGGGCAGCGCAACCTGATTTTCGGTCTGAGCAGTGCGCATGCTGCAGCTACATTGGCTGTTATTATGGTCGGTCACAAAAACGGAATTATAGATGAAAATGTGCTGAACGGAACAATTTTGCTCATTTTGGTAACCTGTATAGTTGCGACCATCGTCACGGGAAATGCTTCTAAAAAGGTGGTTATGGATGGCGAACAGGATGAGGAGCATACAGATGTGGTAAAAGAAAAAGATGAAAACATCTTGATCTCTATTGCTAATATGGATAATATGGAGCCGATCCTTGATTTTTCAACCTACATTAAGAGTAAAAAGTGTACCTATCCAGTGAGTATTGTATCTGTAGTAAAGGATAATGAGCAGGCACAACTGAATATGGCCCGCGCGCGTAAGAATTTGGACAATATGGTACGTTATGCTTCGGGTTCGGAGACAAATGTCAATATCAGTGCAACGATAGATTTAAATATTGCCAGCGGTGTGGCCCGGTCAGCAAAGGAGGTGTCGGCCAATTGTATTGTGCTGGGCTGGCCAAGCGCAGCCAATTTTATGGATAAATTTGTCGGCGAAAAAACAGAAAGTATTCTCAACAGAACGTCGGCCAATGTAATGCTCTGTCATTTTAAAAAGCCTTTTATTTCCAATAAATCCATTGTTGTGTTTGCTCCGCCGATGTGTGAGGCCGAGTTTGGTTTTGAATACTGGTTGGAAAAGGTTATCAAGCTTGCTCAGGAGCTCTCTGTTCCCATTTCTTTTGTCGTTGATACACGGTCTGCTTCGGCGATCAAAGGGCATCTCGCCGAAATCAAAAACTCTGTTCCCGTGACGTTCAGGCATTACGATGATTGGGATAATTTACAGGGACTAAAAGCGTTTAAAGAAGAAGAGTCCATGTTTATCTTTGTTTCTGCACGGAATGGGGAAGTATCCTATCGGGATTCGCTGGATGGTGTTGCAAAAAAATTAGATCGTATCTACGCAAACGAAAACCTTGTTTTGGTGTTTCCTAGTAGAATAGAGAATGCGCATATCGACGAATACGAGGATGTTGAGGCTGCACCGATATTCCGGAAGATTAGTAAAGAGATTGGAAATATGTTTAATAAAGGATAGTTGCTATCCGCTAAAAACGCAGATTTATGTCAAATAAAATTACAATGTCCAACGAAGGAACATTACAGGTTCCAGATTTTCCAACGATTCCTTTTATCATCGGTGATGGCATAGGTCCTGACCTATGGCATGCCGCAGTGCGTGTTTTTGATCGGGCTGTAGAGAAGGCATATGATGGACGGCGGAAAATCAGCTGGAAAGAAGTTTTGGCGGGAGAAAAAGCTTTTCATGAAACCGGTGAGTGGTTGCCAAAGGAAACTTTAGCTGTACTACGCGAATATCTGGTGGGCATAAAAGGGCCATTGACTACTCCTGTAGGCGGTGGTATCCGCTCATTGAATGTTGCCTTGCGCAAAGACCTGGATCTGTATGTCTGTCAGCGGCCGACAAAATGGTTTGAGGGGGTACCGTCTCCAGTCAAACATCCTGAATATGTGAATATGGTTATCTTCCGCGAAAATACCGAAGATATCTATGCCGGTATCGAGTTTCAGGCTGGCAGTGCTGAATCCAATAAATTGCAGGATTTCCTTCATGACGAACTTGATATTGATTATAACTTTTCGAGTACGACAGGGGTTGGGGTCAAACTGGTTTCTGAAGAAGGTTCCAAACGTCTGGTTCGTGCAGCGATCGAACATGCCATTCAATATGGATTACCTTCGGTGACCATCGTCCACAAGGGTAATATCATGAAATATACCGAAGGAGCCTTCAAAATCTGGGGCTTCGAGGTCGCTGAAACGGAATTTGCGGATAAAACCTATACCTGGGGACAATGGGAGCGAACCAAGGCTGAGAAAGGTGAGACCGTTGCCAATCAGGAACAAAAAGATGCGCTTGCTGCCGGTAAAATTTTGGTTAAGGATATTATTGCGGATAATTTTCTGCAGCAGATCCTGCTTAACCCGCGTGACTTTTCGGTGGTGGCAACCTTAAATTTAAATGGGGACTATATCTCTGATGCCCTTGCAGCCATGGTCGGTGGGATAGGTATCGCGCCGGGAGCGAACATAAACTTTAAGACGGGGCATGCCGTTTTTGAAGCTACGCATGGTACAGCGCCGCGATTTGCAAATACAAATACCATGAATCCGTCATCTGTTATTCTCAGTGGAGTGATGATGCTGGAATATTTAGGCTGGACAGAGGCTTCGGCAGCTATCGTAAAGGCACTCGGGGAAACCATTATTGCAAAAACGGTGACCGTGGATTTTTACAATTTAATGGATGATGCAACATTGGTGAAAACCAGTGAGTTCGCAGATCGGATCATTGAAAAATTATAAGAATTTTCTTTTTTAAGATATTAAGCAGAAATTTGATTAAAATTTCTGCTTTTTTATGCACTATGATCAACTTCCCCCTTTTGTAAAAGAATCCACCGTATTTAGTTTGGAAGATAAAACTAAACTGGCTCAGATAGACCGTTTGCCTACACCACAAGAAGTAGATGAAATTACATCCCTGCCTGAAATTTATGAATTATTAAATGCCTTCATCGGTGATCAATCCTCACGCAATGTCCATCTTCAGCTTAAAGCGAAAGAGTATTTGCAAGATAATCAATTAGATATGGCCTGGAAGGTGCTTCTTCTTTGATTATTTTAATAATCAATCGGCATCTTGTTGTGTGATATTTTTATTGAAATGAATCATAATTTTGTAAATTATCAATAAAAAAACAGAATAGTTGAAAAATATATAATTTTATTTTACCTTTGGTTTTTAAACAACAGATTGCTTTACTAGGGTTCAGAAAGGGCAATCAAACAAACTATAACATCAATGAAACATAATTTTGGAGCAGGTCCATGTATTCTGCCAAAGGAAGTATTTCAACAAGCCTCAGAAGCTGTAATTGATTTTAACAACACAGGTTTATCAATTTTAGAGATCTCTCACCGTTCCAAAGAGTTTGAAGCAGTGATAGATGAGGCGACTCAGTTAGTACGCGAATTATTAGCCGTACCACAAGGATATTCGATTCTTTTCTTGCAAGGTGGAGCAAGTCTGCAATTTGCGATGGCACCCCTAAACCTTTTACCTGAAGGCGGTAAAGCTGCTTATTTAGATACAGGTGTATGGGCGACAAAGGCCTTAAAAGAAGCGAAGAAATTCGGGACAGTAGATGTTGTAGCCTCCTCAATAGATAAGAACTATTCTTATATTCCTAAAGGATATTCTATCCCTTCGGATGCTGCTTATTTTCACTATACCGCAAATAATACAATTTATGGTACCGAGGTGTTTGAAAAACCAGCTACGGAATTGCCGGTAGTTGTGGATATGTCTTCAGATATTTTTTCCCGTGAGATCAATGTCGCAGATTACGATTTGATCTATGCTGGAGCACAAAAAAATATGGGCCCTGCCGGTGTGACTTTGGTTATTGTGAAGGATGATATTTTGGGTAAATCAGGACGTGTACTGCCTTCGATGTTAGATTATAAATTGCATATCGATGGCGGTTCCATGTATAATACGCCTCCGGTTTATTCGATCTTTGTTTCGATGTTGAATTTACGCTGGTTAAAAGCAAAAGGTGGTGTTGCTGTTTTGGAGCAGGAGAATATCATTAAAGCACGTGCACTGTATGATGAAATCGACCGTAATCCTTTATTTAAAGGAACTGCAGCTGTTGAAGATCGTTCACGCATGAATGTGACTTTCGTCATGGATACGCCTGAACTGGAAGCGGAATTCTTGGCTTTGGCGAAAGAGCGTAATCTGATTGGTATTAAAGGTCACCGCTCGGTAGGTGGATTTAGAGCTTCAATCTACAATGCATTACCATTGAGCAGCGTGAATGCGTTAATCGATGCGATGAAAGAATTTGAAGATACGCACAAATAATAAAATTGATTAAAAGTATGCTGATGAAATAAACCGGCTTCACGGAGATCATCATTGATCTGCAAAAGGTTTGTTTGCCTCATCTCATAAAAAGCAAACAGGGTTTAACAGAGTCATTGATACAATGAAAATCTGCCCACATAAATAATTATAAGGATGAAAATATTAGCAAATGACGGTATCGATCCGCTAGGAAAGAAAATGTTGGAAGATGCCGGTCATACTGTAGATACAAACCATATACCTCAGGAAGAGTTAGCGGAAAAGTTGCTTGCTTATGATGCTATTACTGTACGTAGTGCAACTAAGGTACGCCAAGAGCTGATCGACGGCTGTCCTAATCTGAAAGTAATTGGTCGTGGTGGTGTGGGAATGGATAATATTGACGTGGAATATGCACGTTCAAAAGGCATCGCTGTTGTGAATACACCGGCTGCATCGTCTTTATCCGTTGCCGAATTGGTTTTTGCACACCTATTGAATGGTGTACGGTTTTTATATGACTCCAACAGGAAAATGCCTGTTGAAGGAAATACCAAATTCGGTGCTTTGAAAAAGGCGTACGGTGCTGGAACTGAACTTCGCGGAAAAACAATCGGTATCGTAGGTTTTGGCCGTATCGGTCGTGAGGTCGCTAAGATCGCCATTGGTTTGGGAATGGATGTCGTCTATACAGATCTGTTTGAAGGCCCGAAAGGACTTACCATTGAGCTTTCAGGGGGTATTCAGGTTGAGGTTCCGATCAAACAGGTGGAAATGACCGACTTGTTGAAAGTTTCTGACTTTATCTCCTTGCATGTACCGTTTTTGGATAAACCAGCGATCGGTGCTGCGGAATTCCCATTATTGAAAGATGGTGTTGGCTTGGTGAATGCTTCCAGAGGTGGTGTTATTGATGAGCTGGAGTTGGTGAAGGCATTGGATGCTGGCAAAGTTGCATTTGCGGGTTTAGATGTGTTCGACAACGAACCTACACCGCGTGAGGAAATTTTAAAGCATCCAAAGATTTCGTTGACACCACATATTGGCGCAGCGACAAATGAAGCACAAGAAAGGATCGGCGAAGAATTGGCCGGTCTACTGATCGAAAACTTGAAGAAGTAATTCTTCCGCATAGAATAAATATATGCGGCACAAAACTTTCATGATTTTGTGCCGCATTTTTTTTAATATAAATTCATGAATTGCCTATATTGGCGCACAGAAATTTAATAATTGTAACTTTAGTATGAAAGTTTTAAAATTTGGTGGTACTTCAGTAGGAAGTGCAGTACGTATCAAAGGGTTGTTGGATATTGTAAACCCTTCGGAACGTCAGATCGTTGTGTTGTCCGCGGTAGCTGGAACGACAAATGCTTTAGTGGAAATTGGTCAGGCTTACACAGTAGGTAAGAAGGACGAGGCTAAGGATTTGATCAAGAAGCACAAGGATAAGTACGAAGACCTTATTAAGGAACTTTTTAATACTGAAGCTGGCTATAAAAATGGCAAGGAGCTCATTGACTATCATTTTAACCTAATTTCCAGCTTGGCAAATGAGCTGTTTACGCCAATTGAAGAAAAAATTATTTTGGCACAAGGGGAATTGATGTCTACCGCATTATGGCATTTTTACCTCAATGAAATCGGTATCTCATCCGTCTTGTTACCAGCATTGGATTTTATGAAAATCGATGAGGACAATGAGCCTATGGTGGAATATATCGGTGAAAAATTGAGCACAATTTTGGCTCAGCACCCGGAGAATACTTTGTTTATCACACAGGGATTCATCTGTAGAAATTCATTTGGTGAAATTGATAACTTGCGCCGCGGTGGATCGGATTATACAGCTTCATTGATCGGAGCAGCTATCCGTGCCGATGAAGTTCAGATCTGGACAGACATTGACGGTATGCACAACAATGATCCGCGTGTCGTAAAAGGGACCACGCCAATTGCGCATCTTAGCTTTGACGAGGCTGCCGAATTGGCGTATTTTGGGGCAAAAATATTGCATCCACAATCGGTATTTCCTGCACAAAAATACAATGTGCCGGTTCGTCTGTTAAATACGATGGAACCGAACGCCAAAGGAACGTTAATTAGCAAAGATGGTGCACAAAAAGGTTGTATCAGGGCAATCGCTGCAAAAGACGGTATCACCGCCATTCATATTCATTCCTCAAGAATGTTACTTGCTTACGGTTTCTTGCGTCGCGTTTTCGAAATTTTCGAACGCTATAAAACACCTATCGATATGATTACTACTTCAGAAGTAGCGGTTTCATTGACCATAGATGATACGACAAATTTAGCCGATATTATTAAAGAAGTGGAAGACTTTGGTTCTGTTACCGTAGACGGTGATCAGACGATTGTCTGTGTGGTCGGTGATTTCGGTCTGAATAGCCATGGTTATGCCGCTCGCGTACTTGATGCTGTAAAACATCTTCCGGTTCGTATGATTTCATACGGTGGTTCGGACTTTAATGTATCCATTTTATTGAATTCGGATCATAAAACTGAGGCTTTACGTTCATTGCATAATCGTTTATTTTAAGAAAGTAGGTTTTATGATAAATACAGCTATTGCGGCAAAATTTGCAGAGAAAGAAACGCCGTTTTATTACTACGACTTGGCCGTGTTGAACAAAACCTTGGAAGCGGCTTATACTGCTTCCCAAAAAAGGGGATTCCATGTTCATTACGCATTGAAAGCCAATTTTAACGATGTGTTATTAAAAGCTATGCAACAGATCGGTTTCGGTGCGGACTGTGTGAGCGGAAACGAAGTGAAAAAGGCTATTGAATGTGGCTTCGCGCCCCAGAATATTACTTTTGCCGGCGTTGGAAAATCGGATAAAGAGATCAATTATGCACTACAGCAGAATATCTTTGCATTCAATGTGGAGTCTATTCAGGAGCTTGAAGTTATCAACGAACTGGCTTCAAAACAAGGTGTAAAAGCCAATGTTGCTTTGCGAATAAATCCCAATGTTGATGCGCATACCCATCATTATATAACAACAGGACTCGACGAGAACAAATTTGGTATTCCAAATGCGGATTTAGAGAAATGCGCTGCTGTCCTTAAGAAATGTGATTTTATAGAGTTGGTGGGATTACACTTTCACGTGGGCTCTCAGATTACCGATATGACGGTATTCAAAAGTTTGTGTGTAAAGGTCAACGAGTGGAAGAACTGGTTTGAGGAACGCGGGACAAAGATCCGTGTGTTGAACGTTGGTGGGGGGCTTGGGATAGACTATAAAGATCCGGATGGCAATCCGATTCCGGATTTTGAAGCCTATTTCGATATTTTTGACCGTTTCTTGGAACGCAAACCCCATCAGGAAGTTCATTTTGAGCTAGGTAGAGCCTTGGTTGCTCAGTGTGGAAGCTTAGTGAGCCGTGTATTATATGTCAAGAATGGCGTCAAGAAAAACTTTTTGGTATTGGACGCGGGAATGACTGAATTGATGCGTCCGGCTTTGTACCAGGCTTACCATAAAATGGAAAATATCAGTGAAGGCACGGGAGCGGAGGCGCTAAACTATGATGTTGTCGGGCCAATTTGTGAATCCTCGGACTGCTTTGGGAAGGAAGTGCCTTTGCCTGTATCAAAACGGGGGGATTTGATCGCTATCCGTTCAGCAGGAGCCTATGGTGAGGTAATGGCTTCCCGTTATAATTTGAGAGAAGAAATCAGATTTGTCTACAGCGATCAACTGTAAGAGACGATTTTAGACGAAAACAGATTTAAAGAGCCGGTTCATTTTGTGGACCGGCTTTCTAGTTTTCATGTATAGATATCTGAAATGTCTTTTGTATACTTGTTTATGCTTACAGCGATTGAATTTCCGGTTACCATTGACCTATTTGGAAAAACCTTTCTCTTACATCCGTTTATGGAAGGATTGGGGATGTTTATGGGGATGCGTTATTATCAGCTTCTGAAATGGAAGGATAAGGAGAGTTTAGGGCATACCAATTCACTTTTGATTGTTATTGCGGCGGCCTTAGGCGCCTTGATCGGATCCCATATCATTGGTTCGCTGGAACGTCCGGAGGAGCTGTTGAATGCCGTGAGCAAAATGCGTTACATCTGGTTAAATAATACCATTGTAGGCGGCTTGGCGGGTGGACTGCTGGGGGTGGAACTGATAAAAAAAATCATGGGTAAGAAAGAGAGCACCGGCGATCTCATGGTATTTCCCCTGATAGTTGCGATTATGATCGGAAGGATAGGTTGTTTTTATACGGGGGTATTTGAGCAGACTTATGGACTGCCTACGGACTGCCCATTGGGGATGTACCTTGGTGATGCTTATCGAAGACATCCGGTGGCCTTATACGAAATTGCATTTCTGATGCTGTTATTTGTTTCATTGCAGTGGTTTAAGCGAAGGTTTATATTCCATAATGGTCTACTCTTTCAACTCTTTATGCTCAGTTATTTTAGCTTTCGTTTTTTATTGGATTTTATCAAGCCAAGGGCAATCATTCTTTTTGGGATCAGTACCATACAGATTACCTGTCTTATTGTAATAATTTATTATATTTATTTATTGAAGAATGCACACATAGAAAGGAGGGTCTAAATTATGTATTTACTCGAAGGATCATTTGGTTCGGAAAACACAGCTATGTTGGGCTTGTTTTTACTGTTTGGAGGTGCTATAGTTATTGGAATAGCACTTTTGGTCATCATCATCGGATCGATTATAAAATCCAATAATAAAGAATCTACATTTAATGTTAACCCTTGGCTGAAAGTATTATTGGGCGGTATTGGAGCAATGATCGCTGGCGGGGTTGCCTGTGGAATAGCACTAAATTAATAGCGATAGATATATGCCAGTTAGAAATTACACCTATTACGATTACACCATTAGTCTGTGTCCGACTTGTCTTTCGCGTGTAGGTGCAAAGATTATCATCGAAGATGAAAAGGTCTTTATGACCAAAAATTGCCCTGATCACGGTTTTTTTAAAACGTTGATCGCGACCGATGTGGAATACTATAAAAATATCCGGAACTATAATAAGGCATCTGAGACACCGTTAAAATTTGAAAATGAGGTCCACTATGGCTGTCCTTACGATTGCGGTTTATGTGTTGATCATGAACAGCACAGCTGTCTTTCTATCGTTGAAGTGACCGACCGTTGCAATCTGACATGCCCCACCTGCTACGCTATGTCTTCGCCTCATTATGGGCGGCATCGTTCGCTGGAGGAAATCGAGCGTATGTTTGACAAGATCGTTGAAAACGAAGGTGAGCCGGATGTCGTTCAGATCAGTGGGGGAGAACCAACTATTCATCCAGCGTTTTTTAAGATACTGGATATCGCAAAAACAAAACCGATAAAACATTTGATGCTGAATACCAATGGTATCCGGATTGCAAATGATCCCGGATTTGCTGAACAACTTGCGACTTACGCGCCAGAATTTGAAATTTATCTGCAATTTGATTCTTTCCGACCGGAAGTGCTTGAGAAGTTTAGGGGAAAGGATCTGACTGATGTACGCAAAAAGGCTATTGAAAAGCTCAATGCGTTAAATCTGAGCACAACGCTCGTTGTGGTCCTGGAGAAGGGTACCAATGACGACGAGATCGGAGCAATACTGGATTATGCTTTGAATCAGCGCTGTGTGCGTGGGGTAACCTTTCAGCCCGTGGAGATTGCCGGTAGAAATGCGGAGGATGCCCCGCAGCATAAAATGACACTGACTGAGGTCAGGCAGGAGATCCTCGATCAGTACCCCTTGTTGAATCCGCATGATATCATTCCGGTTCCGTGTAACCCCGACGCGCTGGCGATGGGCTATGTGCTAAAGATCGGTGAGGAAAAGATTCCACTGACACGACATATTGATCCCGCCGTACTGTTAAATAATCAATCCCGTAATACCATTGTATATGAACAGGATACCGGTGTTCAGATGCAATTGCTGGATATTTTTAGTACGGGTATTTCGGTGGATAAAGTAAAACCCAAGGTAAATCAGCTGTTATGCTGTCTGCCTGAGGTCTGTGCTCCTGAACTCGATTATGATAATCTTTTCCGCATCATTATCATGAATTTTATGGATGCTTATGATTTCGATGTCCGCGCGGTCAAAAAATCATGCGTACATATTGTCAATAAAGATCTGAAATTAATCCCCTTTGAGACAATGAATCTCTTTTACCGTGATGATAAGGCCAAACGGCTGGAAGAACTTAAATTATCGGATGCTATTCGATTTTAGACTTGGATAAACTATTTTTGCTGGAAAATAATAGGATAGGTTTTTTTTCTGAAACCTCGTTTTGTAGTTCTTCTAAGATCGAAATGGCTATTATTGAAAGAGATTAACAATTTGGGAATATGAAATTGAGCAGCGTTAAGCATTTCATTGCGGTTATCAGTTTTTTGACATTACATTTCTACGCCTTCGGACAAGATTCGGTGCAGGTAAGAAGAGGAGGAACGGCCAATACCGACGGGTCGGTATCACATACGGGTTTAAATAGAAGATTCAGTGCCGATTCGACTCGAATGGGGAATGATTCGCTGCGCAATGATCTGCGGAAAGTCAATCTGACGTTCCTGTCCAATATTCGCACGGCATCAATGGCGGAATTTGTGGCTCAGCTAAATGAAAGATCCAATTCGTATGCGGCGACTAGTGGCAACTCAGCGAAAGACTCCGTCGCGACCATAAAAAACGCAATTTCCGAAGAAATTAAGCAGCTGAGATCTATTAAAGGAAGTATTGCAAATTATTCCGGCAGTTTAAGTAGCACACAAGATCAGATCCGGGGTATCATCAGCCGATATGCTATTAGTGCCAGCAATCACGCGCGCGCCCATCAATATCTTAATAATGCCCAACTTCGGCTGGTTGCAAAGATGGATTCCCTCGAATCGATCAATCGTACAATTGATGAGCTTATCATCAAGGATCAGCGGCATCTCAATAGATTAGACCTGATTCCCGAAACAAAAGCTGCTGCTAAGAAAGCGGATGTTGCTCCGGGCAAGAACTCAATCTGGAAAGCCAATACGACAAGTATTTCGAAAGATGTACTCTTGGACAATATTCGCAGTAATTATAGTAATAATAAATCCATAGACAAATATGTCAATCGTACGGATTGGGCGAGCCGGATTTTGTTGATTGTGCTCGGGCTGGCCTATTCGTATTGGATCGTACGGGTGGCTTATATTCTGAAACAGAATGATCCGGAACATAAGCTTGCCATTGATGCCATTGTCGGGAAAACCATTATCTTGCTGCTGACATTACTGCCCTTTGTCAATTTCTTTACACCATCCTTTATTTTACAGGCCTCTCAGCTGGTGATCATGTTAATCTTCATGTATCTATTGCGGCATAAAATGACGGGACAGCAGCGTAAGATTGCCTTGATTCTGATCATCTTTTACCTATTGGATGTCTTTGTCAATATGATTGTAAGTGATGATCTGTTTTTGCGTATCATCTGTATCGGCTTTAATATGATCGCATTGGGATTGGTAAGTTATACTAAACGACGTATCAAGAATCCGGAGAGCCCGGGGTATATCAGTAATTTTATCTATGTGGTGTTTGCTGTCTTAAATATCACGGCGATTACATTGAATGTCATTGGGCATGTGGAGCATTCACGCAGCTTCAGCATCGCATGTGCCGTAGGCTTGGTGCAATCATTTACCTTACAGTATTTTGCTGATATGATCAGAGCAGATGTCCGCAATCAATTCAAAAAAGACCGTTTGGTGTCGGGATTCTGGATGCGCTTTAATGAGCAGCGCACCTTGGCGATTATAACAGAGATCCTTCGTATTGTATGTGTCCTGTTGGCAATTATTGTCCTGGCAAATAACCTCCAGTTTATTGACCGCTTATTGGAACTTAGTGAGACGTTTTTTGGCAAGGTGCGTAGCATCGGCAGCATCTCCTTTACCTTAGGCAATCTCGTTGTTGCGGTACTGCTGTTGCTTGTGGCCAATTGGTTTCAAAAGAATATCAGTCTCATTGTGCTCGGTGGTGAAGATGGCCAGCTAAATCAGGCCTATAATCAGAAAATGACGCTCTTTCCGTTATTTCGTTTGGCGATTATTCTGATCGGCTTTTTCATGGCTATCTCGGCTTTGGGTATGAGCCTTGATAAACTTACCGTCGTCATTGGAGCACTGAGTGTTGGGATCGGTTTAGGAATGCAAAATATCATTAATAATTTTGTGTCGGGGATCATTCTTGTTTTTGATAAGCCTTTTCGGGTGGGGGATCAGATCGAACTGGCCGACAAAAAAGGGCGTGTCAAAGAGATCGGTATCCGTGCCAGTGTATTGAAAACTGCAGACGGCGCCGATGTGATTATTCCCAACGGTGATTTACTTTCGGGTAGAGTTGTCAACTGGACCTTATCTCAAGAGTATAGCAAAGCAAGTTTTGTGCTTCATATTGATCGGAAGGCAGACCTTGATCAGGCGAAGCAATGGATTAATGATGCAATGACGGCGAGCCCATATTTCGTCAAAGAACGGGATAGCGGCATCAGTGTGCAAGATATCAGCGAAGAAATGATCTATTTAAGCGTTTCCTGCTGGGTGAATTTCGCCGCGAATGTCTCATCTTTTAAAAATGATGTGCTGATTATCCTTTACAAGCAGTTTGAAGAAAAAGGATTGAAATTCTATAGTATCCTATCTCCTAAAAATAACTAAAAGAGTTTGTTAGCCCTTGTAGTGTTGCGGATTATTTCGTCTGGAGTTTTCTATAGGTTGTTGGACTGTATCCCTTTGTACGCTTATAGAAATGGGACAAATGGCTTTCATCGACAAATCCTAATTCCTGAGCAATCTGTTTTAGTGTGTATGCAGTGGATTTAAGCCTATGTTCGATTAATTCGATGCGGTACATGTTGATGTAGTCTCTTAGGCTACTGCCAAAGTTCTTCTTAAAATAGATGCCAAAATAAGTCGGAGCGATATTAAATTTCTGTGCTATTGTTTTTATCTGAAGATACTCAGGCGTAAAAATATGCTGATGGATATAAGCTGAAATCGAGCTGTCCAGTTGAAGTGTATGTGTTTGCGGCAAGCGTTTTATCTCGGATATTTCTTTATAAAGTCCAAAGATGGCAAGTAGTTGATCAAATAACCACTGTGCGGTCTGGCTGACTGCTGCGAGGCTGTATAACCTGACTGCTTCCATAAGATGAGAAAAGATCAAACGGTGGTGTTCGGTCAGGACGAGTTTATTTTCTCTTAGCCCTCTGTCGTTCATTAACTCCATAATCCATGCATATAGTTTTTGCTGACGTCGATTTTGCAGAAAATAGCTGTCCGTAAAAAGAATAAACAGAAAATGTGTTTTTTCCTGTATGTTGAAGTAGTGCCTATCTGCGGGACTCACAAGAAAAATATCACCACGTTCGTAATCCAATTCAAATTTATTGATGACCTGCTTCCCACTTCCGGCGCGAATGTAAACTAATTCATAGTAATTCTGCTCATGCATGGGGAGGTGAAAGGTATCTTCCACAAATTCGCTGATCAATAACGGTTCAAATTGTTTTTTTCGCATGTTCTTTTGATAGATAGTGCTAAATGTACATAAAAATAATGTATATATACATGTTTTTCCTAGGACTACTATTGCACTTTTGTGTTGTCTTAAATTGTAGGAAAAACATGGTTAATTTTATAATGATTGCGTTTTGTATTGCTGCTGGTATGCTGTTAAGGAAAGCAAAGTTGATCCATGCTGAGGCACATAAAGGAATCAATACCTGGATACTTTATTTTGCGCTTCCGGCGGTTTCCTTCAAGTATATCCCAAAGATTGTCTGGTCTTCAGCGATGCTGTTTCCGATTTTTTCAGCAATTTTGGTGTGGGCTGGAAGCTGGTTATTTATGGAATGGTACTGTAAGCGAAAATCCTATAAACAGCGTTCCAGAAGCAGTCTGGAGTTGGCGGCAGGCTACAGCAATACTTCCTTTATTGGGTTTCCCTTGATCATGGCCTATTTCGGAGAGGCGCAGTTGCCGATAGCTATTATTTGTGACCAGACAACGTTTATCTTATTGTCCACTGTGGGGATTATCAATGCCCTGAAAGCAAATCTGCATGAAGGGCAATCCATTGATGCAAAATTTATGGTGAAGAAGCTGATTACTTTTCCACCTTTGATCGGATGTCTCCTCGCATTGACCTTATCCCAATTTGTTGACTTCAGTATGGCTGAACCTTTTTTTGATAAACTTGTGGCGACGGTAGGACCATTGGCACTATTCTCTATCGGTTTGCAATTGAAGTTTGATGGCTGGCGCCAACAAGCCGCACAGATCAGTACAGCCATGATCTATAAATTGATTTTGGCTCCACTGTTGGTCTTGTCATTTGCACTGCTGTTGGGCGTAAAAGGTCCTGTGGCACGGATCAGCATATTCGAAGCTGCTATGCCTACGTTGGTCACTTCGGGTATTATTGCCGAACAATATCACCTCAATACAAAATTGGTGAACTTAGTGATCGGTTTTAGTATTGTAGCGGGACTAATAACAACTGCATTATGGGATCTAGTGATTCAGTTTGTGATAGCCTGATCTGTTTCACGACCTTTTGATCCTCTTTAGACCGCGCGACCGCAATAGCTTGTGTATTAAAATGATACTAGGAACAACTTTTTTGTGTTTCAGCTGTTATAGCAGTATAACCATCTATAAAAGGAGGTATATTATGAACCTGATACATAGAATTGAACATTGGGGAAACGTCCATCACCCACAATGGATTGATTACCTAAGAATTGCCCTGGGCATCATGATTTTTGCCAAGGGGATAAGTTTCGTAAACGATAGGCAAGTGGTTGAGCACATGATTGAACAGAGCAGTTTCCACCTGTCCATATGGGGTGCTGTTCATTATGTGGTCTTTACGCATCTGGTCGGTGGCCTGTTTCTTATTTTGGGTTTTCAAACCCGTTTAGCGGCCTTATTGCTGTTTCCTGTCTTGGTGGGAGCTGTCTTTTTTGTCAACATCACCAACGGCTTTAGTTATTTGAATTCCGAATTATGGCTTTCGATAGTCGTATTCTTTTTGTTGATCTTTTTTATGGTCATGGGATCTGGAAAATACTCCCTTGACAATATGATGAACAAACCTGGATACAAAAGGGATATCTAAAAAAAAGCTCCTTCATAGATGAAGGAGCTTTTATCTTTTCGCTTGTTATTTGCTTTGGTTGTCAATCCAATTGCGTGCATTGACAAATGCTTCTAACCAAGGGGAAACCTCATCTTGGCGTCCTTTTGGATAGTTTGCCCAATGCCATTGGAAAATCGAACGCTCGATATGAGGCATCGTTGCCAAGTGACGTCCAGTTTTATCACAGATCATCGCTGTATTGTAGTCTGAACCATTTGGATTATGTGGATATTGCTCATAACCGTATTTGGCTACAATATTATAGTGTTCTTCTGCAAGTGGTAAATTGAATTTTCCTTCACCATGTGAAATCCAAACTCCCAGCGTACTGCCTGCTAATGTAGAAAGCATAACGGAGTTATTTTCCTGAACTTTCACTGAAACGAAATTTGACTCATGCTTTCCTGAAGTGTTGTGCAACATTTTACCATGAACCTCGTGCTCCGGATTGATCATTTCCAATTCCATAAATAACTGGCAACCATTACAGATACCAACAGAAAGGGTGTCTGGACGGGCAAAGAAGTCCGTCAATGCCTTTTTCGCTTTCTCATTGTAGAGAAATGCTCCGGCCCATCCTTTTGCCGAACCTAAAACGTCAGAATTCGAGAAGCCACCCACTGCGCCGATAAACTGAATATCCTCCAATGTTTCGCGGCCTGAAATCAGGTCTGTCATATGCACATCTTTTACATCAAAGCCTGCCAAGAACATTGCATTTGCCATCTCGCGCTCCGAATTGGAACCTTTCTCACGAAGAATGGCCGCTTTTGGACGTGCTTTACTTCCGTCGATCGTTGGTTTTTTACCATCGAACTGACTTGGGAAAGTAAAAGTTAACGGTTGATTTTTATAATTATCGAAACGTTGTTGAGCAGTTCCGTTTTTCGATTGTCTCGAATCCAATAGGAATGAAGTGGTCGACCACACGTCACGTGTTGCCGCAACATCAAAGCTGAAGTTCTCTTCTCCGTTTTTGATGGTCACTGTAGTTCCTACGATAGCCTGACCAATTTTTATGGCATCTACACCAGCTTCTTTGACAGCTTGCTCGAAAACAGCATCATCCTTCGCCTGTAGCACAAGTCCAATATTTTCACTGAACAGTACTTTTACACTGTCGGATTCATTTAAACCTGAAAGATCATAGTTCGCAGCTAGGTTAACATCGGCAAATGTCATTTCCAACAATGTCGTGATCAGACCACCGGATCCGATATCGTGACCGGCTTCGATCTGCTTATCGTTGATTAATTGCTGAACGGTATTGAATGCTGTTTTGAAATAGTTAGCATCTTGGATTGTCGGAACTTCCGTGCCCAGTTTATTGACAACCTGCGCGAAAGAAGAACCGCCTAATTTGAAGTTGTCCTTTGATAGGTTGATGTAATAGATGGAGCCCGCATTTTTGTTTAAGACAGGTTCTACGACTTTGGTAATATCCGTACAATTTCCAGCCGCAGATATAATCAATGTGCCGGGAGCGATTACATTTTCACCATTTGGATATTTTTGCTTCATCGACAAGGAGTCTTTTCCTGTAGGGATATTGATTCCTAGTGCGATTGCAAAATCCGAACATGCTTTCACGGCTTGGTAAAGCCGAGCATCTTCACCTTCGTTATTTGCTGCCCACATCCAATTGGCTGACAATGAGATGCCTGAAAGACCATTTATAATCGGTGCAAATACGATATTTGATAATGATTCTGCGATAGCAGTTTTACTAGCCGCTGCTGGATCAATTAATGCCGCGACAGGGGAGTGTCCTATCGTTGTTGCGATACCCTCTTTTCCTTTGTAGTCAAGAGCCATGACACCAACGTTATTTAAAGGCAACTGCAACGGGCCGGCACATTGTTGTTTGGCAACACGGCCACCGACGCAACGGTCCACTTTATTGGTTAACCAATCTTTGGAAGCCACTGCCTCCAATTGCAAAACCTGATTTAAATAACTTGGGATATTGGCAGAGTCATAGCTAAGATCTGCGTAGTTACGGGTGATGGTTTTATCACGCATAAAAGTTTTTGGTGATGAACCAAAGAAATCCTCTAAAGCATAATCCATTGGCTTTGCACCATTGCTCTTGGATGCAAACGTAAAACGATGGTCACCAGTGACATCACCTACAGTGTACATTGGTGCACGCTCGCGGTCAGCAACACGTTTAAGCGTTGCAATGTCAGCTTCAGCAATCACCAAGCCCATTCTTTCCTGCGATTCATTACCAATGATTTCTTTCGCTGAAAGTGTAGGGTCACCCACCGGAAGCGCATCAAGGTCGATTAAACCGCCTGTCTCCTCGACCAGTTCGGATAGACAGTTTAGATGTCCACCAGCGCCGTGGTCATGGATAGAAACAATAGGGTTATGGTCTGATTCCACCAAGCCTCTAACGGCATTGGCCGCACGTTTTTGCATTTCCGGATTTGAGCGCTGGATCGCATTCAGTTCGATGCCCGAACCGAAAGCGCCCGTATCCGCAGAGGATACAGCAGCACCGCCCATGCCTATGCGGTAATTTTCACCACCTAAAATGACGATTTTATCACCTGTCTTTGGGGTATGTTTTTTGGCTTGATCTAATTTTCCGTATCCCACACCGCCAGCTTGCATGATCACCTTATCATAGCCAAGTTTGCGGCCTTCCTCTTCGTGTTCGAAAGTAAGTACAGATCCTGTAATTAGGGGTTGCCCGAATTTATTACCGAAGTCGGAAGCTCCATTCGAAGCTTTGATTAGGATATCCACGGGAGTTTGGTAAAGCCATTGGCGTTCTTGCATAGCTTTCTCCCAAGGACGATCTTGTAATAAGCGGGAGTAGGCCGTCATATAGACAGCTGTACCAGCCAAAGGAATAGCACCTTGGCCACCGGCCATACGGTCACGAATTTCACCGCCGGAACCTGTAGCAGCTCCGGAAAACGGCTCCACAGTCGTTGGAAAATTGTGTGTTTCCGCTTTTACCGATAAGACCGAATCAAAGGATTTCTCCTCATAAAAGTCTGGTTTGTCGGCCGATTTAGGCGCAAACTGAGTGACACGTGGACCTTTAATAAAGGCTACATTGTCTTTATAGGCAGAAACAATCTCATTGGGATTTGTTTCCGAAGTTTTCTTGATTAATTTAAATAGAGAAGTAGGTTGCTCTTCACCGTCAATAATAAAAGTCCCATTGAAGATCTTATGTCTACAGTGTTCGGAATTGGCTTGTGAAAAAGCAAAAACTTCAGAGTCTGTCAACAGACGTCCCAGTTTAGCTGCAAGGTTGTTGAGGTAAGCTACTTCCTCCGGATTTAGTGCCAATCCTTCAGATTTGTTATAGGCATCAATGTATTCAATTTCCAAAATAGCTTCCGGACTAATGTTGACTGTATACATGTCTTGCGTCAACATACTGAACTTTTGCGAAATCATTGGATCGAAATCATTGAAATCTGCTGGTACCGGTTGAAATTCTTCGATGCGAACAATTCCTTCAATACCCATGTTCTGTGTGATTTCTACGGCATTGGTACTCCAAGGAGTGACCATCGCTGCACGGGGGCCTACAAAGTAATGGTTAAGGGTTTGGTCGTCGAGTTTTTTGGCGTTGCCGAATAGCCAGTTAAGTTTAGTAATGTCTTCTTGTGATAAAGAGTTTACGCTTTGAACACCATATACGGTGTTCGATGGGTTCTCAAAGAAATGAATCATTATAAATGTTTGTTTTGAACGTTCTTCAAATTAAAGCACAAAGTTACATATTTATTTTGATGGAAATGCTTGAATTTTCATTAAAAAATAGGCTCAGGTTGCGTTTACTGGAAAAGGCCAAAATTGCTGTTTTGTGTAAATAAGTGTAAAGTTGTGTTAATTCATGTAAATAAAAGTTATAATTAATAATTGCATTCGTTTCGTTCGGGGAAAGCCCCTACATTCGCAGCATTCATCACCTATGAATAAATATGATTATCCTTGGGAAGGGGGTTATGAACTCCTTCATACGATCCCTTCCTTCGGTATAAATCTAAGGTCCAAATAGCTAACTTTGTTCTATCGTATCAACTTTCAAAAAAGATAAAATCGCTTACTGCCTAGCCTAATGAAGTCTTTTGGGGAGTCTACCTACTGCATTAAATTCAGACCAACTGTTGATGAAGGGTAAATTGACGTTGGATATAAACTCAAATTTATCTAAGTTTGTGCATCAAATCAAATTCGAGATGAATATTTCATATAATTGGTTAAAACAACACGTTAATATAGATTCGACACCGGAGGAACTATCGCTTATCTTGACAAATACAGGATTGGAAGTAGAAGC
>NZ_DLJD01000046.1:0-137462 GCF_002484085.1 Sphingobacterium sp. UBA7625 | reverse complement strand
GTTATACCGTGAAGGCTAGGAAATCGGTTCGCCTAGCCTTTTTCATCAGCCCCAGCGTTTTCGAAACTCGGTTTCCGATAGATAGATGAGCTCCCGAAAGTAAAGCAAAAATTTGAGATTCCTTGTTAGCCACCCTAAACAAAAGAAAGTTTAAAGATCCGCTTGACCTCCTTCATTCTTTTTTATTAAATTAGAGACCGGTCAATAATTTTCATGGTAGAATTCATACTATCATAAATTAAAATATGCGCGAAACAATTTAATAGAACAATTTTCAATAAGAATTAATTGCAAATGGATAAATTCAGTCTTTTAGTTGGAAATGATATCAATAATATTTCTCCCGGAATCAGTTGGAGCGATTTATTGACCAATATTAAAGCAAAATATCAGCTGGCGGGATTGGAAAATGGGCAAAAACCTTTCCCGATGTTATATGAGGAGATTTTTTTAAATGCAATTAAGATGCAGCAGCTTAATGAGAGGGAACTTAAAACCTATATCTCGGACAGCGTCTCCCAAATAAAGCAAAATGAAATACACCAATTGATCCGATCTCTTCCGACCAAAAACATCATTACAACAAATTATGAATTCAGCCTAGAAGGATCAGCTTCAAAGCTAAATACAAGTCTCGTTAGAGAAACAACATACAGTGTTTTTCGTCGGCATGAAACAACAGATAAAACATTTTGGCATATTCATGGCGACTGTGACAATCCAAGCTCCATCAATCTCGGCTATGAACATTATTGCGGGCAGCTTCAAAAAATGAGAGATTATGTTGTCAATGGCACTAATTATACTTCGGACACGGTATTTAAGGCCTCTTTAATAAAAAGATTGAAGCAAAAAAAAGACCTGCGGTTACAATCTTGGATAGACCTGTTCTTTACGCAAGATATTCACATCTTGGGGCTCTCACTGGATTTTGTAGAAATCGATCTTTGGTGGCTATTGACCTATCGTGCACGAAACAAGTTTTATAGAAAAAGTAACTTTATTCAAAATAAGCTATTTTACTATACCACAAAAAAATGGCATCAAATCGCTGTGGACAAAATGCAATTGCTCAAAGCTAATGATGTGGAGATAGTTGTTATTGATGAATCGGACAAAACAAAGTATTATAAAAAGATATTGAAAGAGATCAATAAACGTTATCAATAAAGCTGACCACCAACAAATTTCATAAAAAGCAGACTTGATAATTCTTTCGAAGCATTAATTTCTTTTTTCTATTTTCCACTCTCGGTTTCACCAAAAAAGTCCAACATCTGTTGCAAAGCGGTTGCCGAATGCATTCTGTCACTATTTTCCAATGTATCCTTTGTCGCTTCCGCCCCACGTCGGATCATGTGTTTTTCAAAATAGGAAAGTGCAAGTTCTAAACTTTCAAAATTGCCTTCCGTCAGACATGCCGCAAGTTCAAATGCATCTTGCATGGCAACATTTGCGCCCTCTCCCGCAAAAGGCGGCATACGGTGTGCAGCATCGCCAATCATGGTGAGATTAGACTGCGTAGTCCAACTTTGATCGAGCGGAAAATAGTACTGCGGCCGAGGTATAAAACACACATTTTCGTTAGCAAAAAATTCCTCCCAGCCTTCTCCCCAGCCCGAAAAATTAACATTTAGCCAATTGGAAACCTGTTGTTTAAGATTAGCATCATTAGGCTGCTCGTTAAAAACATGTTCGGGCGCTTTTGTACTGGCGACAAACATGATGGATCCATCTCCTTTCGTTCCATACCCAATAAATTGTTCATCGCCAAAAGCCATCACCTTCCCTCCTTTTGTAAATTCAAATAGTTTAGGCGCATTTTTTTGCGCATCATAAATATTTCCCTCGACCAATGTAATTCCCGAATAAATTGGATTGGGCGCATTGAGATAAGGACGTATTTTAGAATTTGCACCATCAGCGGCGATAACGAGATCCGCATAAGCCGTTTGTCCATTTTTAAATTGTAATTTCCAGCCTTCTCCCTTTTTTTCCATTGAAACAAAATGACGGTCCCAGACCACAGTATCTGTATTCAGCGAATTCAATAAGATATCACGTAGTGGAGCGCGATCAATTTCTGGTCGGTTTTCGGCGACTGCAGTGATATGGTCATGATCGTCAAATTTAACATGGAGTTTCTTATCCACGATACGTAGCTTACTAGCTGTCGGACGATGATATTTATAAAATTCGTCAATAAGTCCGGCGCGTGTTATCGCTTCAAGACCTGTTCCTTCATGAAGATCCAGTGTAGATCCTTGCACACGTACCCCGCGGTCAATATCGCGTTCATAAACCTGTACATTCGCCCCGCGCATCTGTAATAATCGGGCTAGGGTCAAACCGCCCATTCCACCGCCAACGATGGCAATTTTTTTGTTTTCAATTAACATCATAGTGTTCTTAAAATATTTAAGACAAAACTATTTTGATGTCAGGGAAGATAATAGTATAAATCGGTCATTTTTATTTTTTAGCAATTCCTTAGGAGCCACTCCTGCGAATTTCTTAATCTCTTTGATAAAATGATTCTGATCAAAGAAATGCTCCTCAGGAAAAAGCTTGCCCTGTACAATGTGATCTAAAGAAGCCCGAAAACGTAAAATGTTGGAATACGCTTTTAGGGATAATCCAAACCACTGATTAAAATAACGATTGATCTGTCGACTTGTCCAGCAGACTTTTTCTGAAAGCTCAGAAACTGGAATAGAGCCTTTACTTTTGTATATAAGATCAAATAATTTCTGTTTACGCTCATCGATAGCTGTTGGTAAAATTGACAGCAACAATTGGGTAGATTTTTCAACAAACCGATCAAAATCTTGTAGATCCTGTTCACCAAAACCCCAAAAATCTTCCTTCAATAATTTACCGGAATTTATAATATCAGCTATGCGCTCATGTAAAATATATTCTACTGCAAGTAACTTTAAACTAATGCAAAACATTACGCAATCAACTGGAATTGACGCCTGTTCATGCGGCTGTGTACCCAGGCCGAGCAATAGAATCCGGAAACCATCTGCCGGAGAACAAAAAAGAAACAGATCCACCCGTCCATCCGGTAGGCCTATCGTTTCTTTTATCTCACCTGAGTGATTATTTAGACACCAAAAACTATCTACAAAATTAGAAAGCGGGTCATCAGGTTTAATAATCTTGTAATATAGCCCTTCTTCCATTATATTATTCCACTTGTATATTATGCCGTGCCCATCCATTGATTCAGGGCATTTTTATCCTTTGTTAAATTTAAAAATTAAATCTCACAACATCGGGGATCAATTCTTTTATTAACACAGAAGTAGATTACCGATTCCTACAGGCTTTACGGAATAAATTTTCGCGGCCTAAAATAAGCCTATTCTTAAAATATGGACAGGTCACTATTGTCTTAAAACGGTTCAGGCAGACTATCTTTTTCCTATTTTATATGGAACGTATTACTTACTTTTATAGCTTGACCTTAACACGCTAAAAATGGCAATCAAAGACATTGAAATTGTAAAAACAGAAATTTTATCCGATAATTGGTATACCTTAAAAAAAGTCACGTATCAATATACAAAACCAGACGGAACGGCACAACAGCAAAGTCGCGAAGCCTATGATCGTGGCAACGGTGCCGTAATACTGCTATATAATAAAGAATACCAAACTGTTATTTTGACCAGACAATTTAGAATTCCAACCTATATCAACGGAAATGAATCTGGAATGTTAATCGAAGCCTGTGCTGGTTTATTGGATCAAGATTCGCCACAGGATTGTATCCGTCGGGAAACAGAAGAAGAAACAGGTTATCAGATCAAGGAAGCAAAAAAGATATTTGAAGCGTATATGTCGCCCGGTTCGGTCACCGAAATTCTACATTTCTTTATTGCGGAATATACAAACGGCATGAAGATCGGTGATGGTGGTGGATTAGAGGAAGAAGAAGAGAATATAGAGATACTGGAGCTAAATATTCAAGATGCTTTAGCTATGATCGAAAGCGGTGAAATCAAAGATGGTAAAACCATTATGCTGCTGCAATATATTAGGTTGAACAATATTTTGTAGCGATATCCTTTCAGCCGAAGATCTCAATAGGCAGATGCTGTAAAAACATACTTAGCCTGTTGAAAACTGATCGTTGATGGTATATAATGTGGTATTCCCATATATACCTGTTCGGTACCCGTTCCTAAAATATATTGAGACCCTTTCTTAAGCAAAACAAAGGGTCTTCTTTTTTTCTGCCCCCAGCCAAAGGGAATATAGTAATAATCACCAGCCAGCGTATCTTTTTTGATATTCCCCTGAATCTCTCCGGAATCAATCTCACCACCCGGGCGATAAAACCGTAATTTCCCATGAAAGCGGCTTTCAAAGAGATTAAGTTCAAGTTGCGCACTATCGCGGTTACTATAAGCAACGTACTTCGATAGTTCTGCATCCCTTCTCTTTTCCTGGCAACCTGTAAATAGTAGTACCAATAAAATAAAACAACCCGCAACTGCAATTAAACGCATTCTTCTGATAAAATTTGACTAGCCATTGATTCAGCTAAAATACAATTCGTAAATCTAACATTAAAATATTAGCTATTACCCACGTTCGTCACGATTTTATCTGCTAACGCTTTAAGCTGCTGCATATCGGTATAATCCAGCTTTAAGGCTTCAAAGATCTGCATGGGAATGCAACTCGCTTTTTCTTTCAGTTCCGCTCCTTGTGTAGTTAACTGTATCTTCACTACCCGTTCATCTGTTTTGCTTCGGGTACGGGTAAGCAATGACTTGCCTTCCAGCCGTTTCAGTAAAGGTGTAAGGGTTCCGTTATCCAAAAACAACTTTTCCCCAAGCTGGTTTACGGTTTGTTCGTCATTTTCCCATAAGGCCATCATCGTAATATATTGTGGATAAGTCAAATCTACCTCTTCTAAAATAGCACGATAACGTTGCATGATCTCCCGATGCAAAACATATACGGAAAAACACAACTGTTTGTCCAATTTTAATAAGTCATCCATTTTACAAAGATATTGTTTTCTTAAAGTCTGAAGAATAAGGAATGTCCTATTTATATTCGACGACAAATTCTTCTTTTGGCATTCTCACTTTTTTCATGGTAGAGATCCAGTCACGAGAAGCATCGGCAGCACCGACATACATTAACGATACACTTTTCAGTCCAAGTTTATCCAACTGCAGCACCTCATCCACAACTTTATTATCAAAGCCCTCTGCCGGAGTACTATCTACCCGCAATTCGGCTGCTTGTGCCAAGGCTAAACCCAATGCGATATAAGTTTGTCGGGCAGTATGGGCAAAATTATGCTCTGCGGCCTCATTTAGATAAATGGATTTCAATTTATCTGTATAAGATCCGAAGCGGCCCCGCGGCAACTCCCTCTCATCTGTTGTGAAATCATATACTTTATCAATGCGCTCTTCTGTATATTTATCCCAGGCCGCAAAAACCAGCACGTGAGAACATTCTCGCATACAGTCAGGATTTAAGGCCCCTTTTGCCAGTTCATCTTTCAAAGCCTGATTTTCGACCACCAATACTTTAAATGGTTGTAGCCCCGAAGATGTTGGCGCAAAGCGTGCTGCCTCCAATATCTTATCTATATTTTCTTGTGAAACCTTTTTTGTTGGATCATACGCTTTCACAGCGTGTCTCCATTGTAAGTCTGTAATTAATGACATTTAATTGTTTATTTATTTTGAAAAAAGAACGGATGATATCGCCAACAATGCAGGAATTCCCTGTACAAAGAATATCTTCTTACCTGCTGTAAAACCGCCGAAAATACCCGCGACAAGGACACAACCCAAAAAGAATAGGCGAACATTATCGCTCCAGTCCGGATCGCTGATAAAAAACGACCAGGCCAAACCAGCGACCAAAAAGCCATTATATAAGCCTTGATTTGCGGCCAGTCCTTTTGTGGGTTTAAACAGTGCATCGGGAAGCGATTTCCCGAAACTACGCCGTCCTGCAGTCTCCCATGCAAACATTTCCATCCAAACAATGTAAAGATGTTCTACCAGTACAAGTAGCGTAAGCACAGTGGCTATATGATCCATATATTATTCGTTATTTGATACTGTTAACTTTACTTCGATATTACCTCTGGTCGCATTGGAATACGGACATACCTGATGCGCTTTCTCAATCAGCTGCTGCGCTATGTCCAAGCTAACCGCAGGGATATTCGCATGCAACTCTGCAGCAAGTCCAAAACCACCATTCTCCAATTGACCGATGCTCACCACGGCGGTAACGGTTGTCTCACCTGTTTGTATCTTTTCTTGTCGAATTACTAAATTCAAAGCACTGTCAAAGCAGGCAGCATAGCCGGCCGCAAAAAGCATCTCTGGATTTGCATAATTATCATTTGCACCACCAAGACCCTTCGGCATCCGAACCTCGAGGTCCAATACACCATTTTCACTTTTTACCTGACCGTTTCGGCCGCCTTTGGCGGTAGCGCCTATTGTGTATAACGTTTTCATATTTTATTTTGTTTTTGTTTCAACACTACAAATGTAGATTGAAAAATTATATTGTGCAAAATATAATTGCACTATTGACATTAAAATGAAAATTGGCTGCAATCCAAATCGATAGATCGGGGATATTTTGAGTTAATGAATAAAAAAATCTAAATTTGATTCTTGCAAATTTAATCAATATGGAAACAACCTCAATTGAACAGTTCTACCATGAAATCAACGCAACGATATCTAAGGAAATAGCACGGGAGATCGGGCATTTTAATGTATTTAGCTATGCAGAACTTGCTGTCACATTGAAAGAAAAACCCATCATGCCTTACAATAAACGGACCTATTATAAAATCAGCTTAATCACGGGAAAGAACACCGCTGAATATGCAGATAAAGTGATTGAAATAGAAGAGTCTGCTTTGGTATTTGCGACACCCAAGGTCCCCTATCATTGGATACCCAAGGACGAGCGGCAACAAGGTTATTTTTGCGTTTTTACCGATGATTTTTTAGCACGAAATAAAAGTGGCGTTATATTGGATGATCTGCCTATCTTTCAGCCGGGGGGACTTCCCGTTTTTCAGATCTCCCCTGAGCAACGTATTGAGATTGAACACATTTTCGAAAAAATGAATAAGGAGCTATCTTCCGATTATGCGTATAAATATGATCTTTTACGGAACTATGTTCTCGAAATTATTCATTATGGACAGAAACTACAACCGAAAAGCATCAGCAACCCATCCCATAACGCTGCCACTAGAATTACCTCACTTTTCATTGAGCTATTGGAAAGACAGTTCCCCGTAGAATCTCCAATGCAGCGTTTGCAGCTACGAACAGCAAATGATTTTGCCGAACGCCTTGCGGTGCATGTAAACCATCTGAATAAACTTCTGAAAGACAATACAGGTAAAACAACCACCCAGGTAATTAGTGCCAGAATCACACAGGAGGCAAAAATTCTTCTCAAACAAACAGACTGGAATATTTCCGAGATTGCCTACTCGCTCGGTTTTGAAGAAATAGCGCATTTTTCTAATTTCTTTAAAAAGCAGACCAAGCTCTCCCCAAACAACTTCCGTTCTCTGCCATTATAATTTGAATTTCGCAAATATTCATTTGCTTTTCACAAACGCATCGGATACTTTAAAAGCGAAATTTGTACTATTAAATTTTAAAACGAAATAAAAATGGCTAAAAATAAAATCGCTTTAGTAACTGGCGGAAGCCGAGGGTTGGGAAGAAACATGGCAATTAATCTTGCTAAAAAAGGAATCGATGTCATACTGACTTACCATAGCAACAAAGAAGAAGCAGATCATGTGGTGTCTACCATTCAGGCCTTAGGGCAGCATGCCGCTGCGTTTCAATTCGATGCGGGTAACACCAAATCCTTTGATCAGTTTATAGCGCAAATAACCGATCATCTAAAAGAACAAACGGGTCAGTCGAATTTTGATTTTTTGATCAACAATGCAGGTACGGCATTATATGCCCCTTTCATGGACACGACAGAGGAGCAATTTGACGCAGTATACAATATCCATTATAAAGGCGTCTTTTTTCTAACCCAGAAAGCACTTCCTTTTATAAACGACGGCGGACGTATTATTAATATATCGTCGGGTCTTGCCCGTTTCGCTTTTCCGGGCTCTTCCGCCTACGGTTCGATGAAAGGTGCGGTCGAAGTTCTGACAAGATACCTGGCCAAGGAGTTGGGACCTCGTGGTATTGCGGCAAATGTAGTCGCTCCGGGAGCAATTGAAACAGATTTCGGCGGCGGACATGTACGTGATAACAAGGAAACAAACGCACATATCGCCAGTGTAACAGCTTTAGGACGTGCCGGTGTGCCTGACGATATCGGTGGTGTTGTCGCTTTCCTCTGTACTGAAGAAGCCAAATGGATCAACGGCCAACGCATCGAGGCATCCGGAGGAATGAACCTTTAATAGCCAGGCTGCTCCTCAGCAAGCATATGTCCAGTTAATAGACTGTACCGGACATATGCTTATTTTAAAAATATAGCGCGAATGATTTTTCATGCTATTATTTGTCATCGCATCAATGAATATAATGCTTATTTCATTTTCTCCCTAAAACAACAATCTATAATCATAAATTCGCCTATCAAATTGTTAAGTTTGTAGAATAAATGAAGATACAGCTCGCAATAATAAGTGATATACATGCCAATATAGTGGCATTGGACGAAGTACTGGCAGACATAAAAAAGAGCGGGGCAACACAGATCTACTGTTTGGGTGACCTGGTCGACTTCGCACCCTGGGGCAATGAAGTTATTGATCGAATCCAGGAAAAAAACATTCCCTGTTTACTAGGAAATCATGATCAAAGAATTGCTTTTGACGAGCCTATTATCCCCTTGCCACACCATGATGCGGTAGAGACCGCAAATCGTGAAATTGCCATTAACCTCAGTAAAAAGGAGATTTTTTCTTCGCATAAAAAGTGGCTATCCACATTACCTTACAACCTCGAGTTAACGTTCCAGGTAGGTGATCGTTTTAGAAAAATTCTCCTTGTACATGCAAGTCTTCATAGTAATGATGCATATGTTCATGAATCCACTCCTAAAGGAGACTTGTTAGTTGATTTGCACAGAAGAGGTATTGATGTCCTGGTCATGGGTCATACCCATCAGGCCTACGTCCAGCGGGCCGAAGAAGTGCTGTTTGTCAATTGTGGTTCTGTCGGCCGAAGCAAGGAAAAAGACAAAAAGGCCTCCTATGTATTAATTACGCTGACGGAGGAAGGAATAGATACAACAATAATCAAAGTAGATTATCCGGTCGAGGAAGTCGCTGAAGCTATTTATCACAGCAATATTCCTGATTTCTATGGGGATTTTTTACGCGCCAAGGATAATTAGTTAGCAAAAAAAACTTCAAAATCGGGTTCTTTTCCGGTTAGTGCAAACATGATCTTTTGGTAACAATGACTTTGAGCAAAAGAACAAAAGTCTTATTAACAAGAGATTAATCCAAGATGAAGAATAAGGAAATTGTATGTAATTTAGCGGGGAATAAACTGATCTATAAACTACATAATACATTATGAACAGAAATATCTTTATAGCGAATCGGCTCAGAGAAGTTTTACTAAACGGTCATTGGATTGCAAATACCAACTATAAGGAACAACTCTCGGATATAAGTTGGCAACAGGCTATCCAGCAGATCAACGAGTTAAATACAATTGCTGCGCTCACTTATCATATCAATTATTATTTAAGGGGACTGCTTACTGCGTTTGAAACGGGAAAACTGGAAATTAGTGATAAATATAGTTTTGACTTACCTGAAATAACTTGCAAAGATGATTGGGATAAACTCATACAAGATTTTGTAAAAAATGCAGCGTGCTTCATAGAGAAAATCGAGCAACTTGATGTCGAAGTTTTTGAAAAACCTTTTTTTGATGAGAAGTATGGTTCCTATCTTAGGAATATCGAAGGAGTGATTGAGCATAGTTATTATCATCTTGGGCAAATTGTATTGATTAAAAAATTGATTGCACAATAAGCACTTTATCAAAGAGAAATTTAGCTAAGTTTGATTGTTATGATAGCAGCTTACTTTCAGTCTTTGGGTCTCTTCGATCAGGAAGAAATTACCCAGATCGTTCAGCTTTTTGAATATAAAAAGCTGAATAAGAACGATTTTTTTGTCAAAGAAAACCAACCCTGTAATGAGGTCGCCTTCATTGTATCCGGAATCTTTCGTTCGTATTACAGTACCTCAAGCGCAGAAGAGGTCACCTATTGTTTCCGATTTCCCAACAGCCTAATCGCGGCCTACTCTTCTTTTATCACTGGTGGACCAAGTGTTGAAACCATGCAGGCGCTCTCTCCCGCCGAATTATGGGTCATCAAAAAGAGCGCTATTGACAAACTCGCCGCTGAAAGTCTAGTCTGGACAAAGTACCTCAAAATGATCGCTGAACAACAATATCTGGAACTTGAAAAACGCATCTTCCAATTGCAGAAAGAAACAGCCCTACAACGCTATACGGTCTTACTGCGAGATCAACCCGAATTTATCCAGCAAATACCACTACAGTATTTAGCTTCCTATCTGGGCATCACCCAACGCCATTTGAGCAGAATTCGCAATGAAATCACTTTTTAGACATTTGTCCTATAAATCAAGAATGAGTGCGGCTAACTTTGTGTTATCAGAAGAATAACATGAAGAAGAAAATACTTGTCATCAACGGTCACCCGAATAGCGAATCTTTCAATTTTGGTATTGCCGCAGCGTATAAAGAAGGTGCTGAAGCATCGGGTGCAGAGGTACGTTCCATCAATATCGCGGATCTGAATTTTAATCCTAATCTCCAGTTTGGTTACCAGAGACGAACTGAACTTGAACCGGATCTCCTACGGGCTTGGGAAGATCTCCAATGGGCAGATCATCTAGTTTGGGTACATCCCGTTTGGTGGGGCGGTCTTCCGGCTATGATGAAAGGTTTTATTGATAGGCTCTTTCTGCCCGGTCTTGCGTTCCAATACCGTGAAAACTCTCTTTTTTGGGACAAATTGCTCAAAGGAAAATCTGCCCGAATTATCACCACATTAGATCAACCAAGTTGGTATTATGCCCTTATCTATGGCAGGCCGAGTGTCAATCAACTCAAAAAATCAACTTTACTATTTTGTGGTATATCGCCTGTAAAAGTGACATACCTCGGAATTATAAAGACTTCGGAAGCAACAAAGCGGCATAAGTGGCTGCAAAAAATCAAACAGCTAGGGCAAAAACAAGGATAAAACGCACATCGTTTCGTCGGGCAATTTTTCAAGAAATAAACACCAGCACCTGTTTTTTTGCCAAATGGCAATTGTGCCCGTTCCGCTATGTCCTAGCTTTGTTCCATAAATTCAACAACAGCAATATGGATATTTTAATTGGACTCCAGTGGGGAGACGAAGGGAAAGGAAAAATCATTGATCTGATCAGCCGTGATTATGACATCATCGCACGGTTTAATGGCGGTGCAAACGCTGGACATAGCATTTATCACAACGATAAACGGATTACGCTGAAATTATTACCCTCAGGAATCTTTTATCCCCACATCAAAAATATTATCGGTACCGGAGTAGTTATCGATCCCCTAGCACTCCGGGCAGAAGTGGAACAGCTTCAAGCCGCTCTGTCTGATGCCGATTTAATCCACCGAATTCTCCTATCAGCGAAGGCCCACCTTGTATTACCAACATACAGGTACTGGGATATGTATTTCGAAGAATCGCCACAATACCGTACTATTGGAACAACTAAAAATGGAATTGCACCGACCTATTCCAATAAAATACTTCGACAAAATGTACGTGTTGGAGATATACTCTCCAACAATTTCGAAGCAGAGGTACTTCAAATCTTAACTAGGCAGTACCTTGATCTACAAGCACTAGGACAGGATATGCCGATGATGCAGGAATTATATGACGATTTTCTGGAAGCATGCAATTTTTTAAAAAAAATACAGATTGCCGATACAGAAATTATCATCAATGAAGCACTCAGCAACAATAAAAAAGTATTGGCCGAAGGAGCTCAGGCTACTTTATTGGACATAGATCATGGTAGCTACCCTTATGTAACTTCTTCAAATACCGTCGCATCCGCAGCATGTGTGAGTTTAGGCGTGTCCCCCAAGCTCATTGATAAGATTTATGGTGTTACCAAAGCCTATTGCACACGTGTCGGAAACGGTCTGTTTCCAACGGAAATAACGGGATCCCTTGCCGATGAGCTACGTGAAAAAGGAGGCGAATTCGGATCCAATACCAAGCGGCCGCGAAGAGTTGGCTGGCTAGACCTTCCCGCATTAAAATATGCCATTATGTTAAACGGCGTGACCGATCTTGTATTAACAAAGGCTGACATCTTAAGTGGTATGTCCGAAGTGCCAATTTGTACAGCCTATGAAATAAATAGTGAGACAAGAGACTTAACCGCACCAACATCTGTTGATGATTCCGCACGACCTGTCTGGAAATTCCTAGACGGATGGGATATCCCATTCAGCAAAATCAACCAGCAAGCACAAGTTCCGAAAGAACTGAAACTATTTCTCTCTTTTTTGGAAGAGGAATTAAAGATCCCGGTAAAATACCTCTCCACTGGTCCACAACGAGAAGAATTAATTATCTTAGGTAATTAATACGCGCATATGGAGCAGCTTTTAGCATATATCCGAAAATTTGGTCAGCTTGATCAGCGGGAGGAAGGACTAATCAGGCAAGCCTTTGAGAAGAAACACATTCCAAAAGCAACCTATTTCGTTACCTGTGGCAAGGTTACCGATCGTATTGCCTTTATTGAAAGCGGTGTATTTCGTTCCCTTTATTATAATAATAAAGGTGACGATTTTACACGCTACTTTATCTACGAAGGTCGCTTTATTGGGGATTTTCAAAGTTTTTTGGACCGTACCCCATCCAATGACTATATTGAATCCGTAACAGATGCACAGTTATGGAGTCTTACTATCCATAATTTTTTACTGTTAGAAAAAGAGATCAAAATCTGGCCCCTTTTAATGGCTAAGCTATACGGATTTGTGATTGAAAGCAAATTAAAAACAGCAAATACCATGATGAATCTCGACGCTAGCGAACGTTATCTGCTGTTTCTAAAACTTTACCCCGGACTGGCAAATCGCGTTCCCTTAGCGATGTTGGCTTCGTATTTAGGTATTACTGCATCTTCATTGAGCCGCATCCGAAAAAATATCGTATGAGAATGCTATTCATATCAGGATGGTCGTCCCCAATGAATCGGGCGAGCTATAACAAAACTAGGTCTCAAATTGCGTCTCATTTACCCTACCATCGGTATAGCAATCGGGTTGTAAAAACATTGTCTTTCAGATCATCAGAAAAATTGGTCAAACTCGTTTTTTCATTGGTCACATGTTCATTGTAGACGGTAAGTTTCAAGCGATTGCTAATCTGATAAGCAACACCATAACCTAACGTACTGAATTTGACATCACCATCAGCGGTAAAATTATCTGGCATTCCAATGGTCATTCCGCTTGCCTTTGTATTAGGGTCATACACATCGTAAGCTAACAAAGCTGTCACACCTGTTTTTGCGATTTCCTGTGTAAACCAAAGGTAATAACCGTTAAATTTTCGCTGGTATAAATCCGTGGCTGGCTGTGTCGTAAAACTTCTGCTTGCATACGGGCCTTTGATATCCGTCCCTCCTGCAACACCAGGCTGGTCTCCGGCCACATATTCTGTCTTGAAGCTGGATTTCCCAAAGCTATTGTCGAGTTCAACCTGTAAGTTTGCACCATAGTAATTTCTGCCAATCCCTTTTCCCTCATTATCATCACCGGTATGCGCTGTATAACCGTCCGCAATGGCCGTGTAATATGTTTTGGTATCGTTACGGACAGAACCTTTATAGAATGAACCGCCAAATCCAAGATGCAATCTTTTATCCGCAAGGCTATCGAATTTAAAAGCCAAGTTTCCAATCAGATCTTTCTTGGAATCATAGTCTTTGGCCGAGTGCCCACTTCCATTAACCAGCGCTAAGTCTAAGTTCAAGAATTTCACTTTACCTCCGGGGTGGTAGCTGACCATCCCACCAAGATCACGCTCACGCGGCATGATAGTTTGAAAAACACGTGCACGTTCCGGGAAATCGCGATAGCCAGACGAGTAAACGATGGAATAGCCAAAAGGTCTGTTGAAAAGACCGGCGGTCAGGCTCAGGCCTTTTTGGCTAGGATGCCGCAGTTGGATGAAAGCATCCATTAATTGTACGCCATCCTGGGTCGCATCGAGCTGAAATACAATACTGGAATAAGTATCCACACGGTCGATCTTAAGGCGGCCACGTCGGATCATAAAACGGTTGTCGGAATTCTTGGAGAAATCACCGCCGGAGAACGAAGTTATTCCTGGTGATTGAGCCTTTTGAAACTGTGTCTGAAGGTATCCAGTGATTTTGATATCATGTGGATCATAACTTGAAGGCGCATTGTTATTTTGCGCCATGGCTACTGCTGGACCGATCAGAGTTGCGAGTAAAAGTGCTTTTTTCATCTATTTAAATATGTTTTCAGCTGTGATGAAGCTATCTGATTTATTCACACCCCGCATGGTTTTGAATCGATCATGATTGTTTCATTGGAATAATATAATCTCTAAAATAATGAATGAATTTTAAGAGGATTATAGGTTCTGATTAAATATTATAAGCCCCCTCATTTCAATGCCGTAAAAATAGATTCTCAATGTTAAGTTAGTATTAATAAATTGTTAGACTATTAATTTGTATACATAAAATTAATGATTTGGTAATACAATTAAACAAAACTATTGCTATTTTGATATAACAAGAGGGGCCGAATCAAAATAGCTATTTTTGACACGGCCCCTTTTTCCTTCGTCTGAAAGTTTAAATATCTAGTCTTATTTTCCCCACCAAACTGGTACATCCATTGGAATTAACTTCGCATTTGGATTATACAATGTTGTAGTTTTAGGGAAAGGAAATCTTTTTGGGGTGTAAGATAACTCTGCACCCACTGCCTCCGGACGAGATACCAAAGCGGGTATGCCAGTCCTTCTATAATCATTATAAGCCTCAATGGATTGATTATACATCGCCACCCATTTCTCCATCATAATATCCTGTAATGTTGCAGCAGAATAATTCGCAACTGAAGTACCATTTTGCGCTCCTGCAGATACATACTGTACATTTGCTTTAATTGCATCGTTTAATATAGTGGTTGCATCAGCACCCTGCTTCTTCTTTACTTCTGCTTCAATAAACTTTGCTTCATAATATGTAATTATTGGGTAGTTAGCTGCTAAAAGTGGTTTAGCGGCAATCGGATCTACTCCAAAGAATATACCAAGTCCAGAAATACTAGATGAAATATCTAATTCAGTGATATCTCCTCCAGCATACACACCTTCTTTAGTTTTTGATAATAAATAACTTAATCGCGGATCACTTTTTGATAGCATTCTATCTACAAATAACTTATTAGCTCCTAAATATCCACCACGAGATTTACTGAAAGCACCCCATTGATTTAGCGCACCACCTTCAGCGGAGTGGACGGCCTCTAGATTGTCAGCATTTGAAGAAATACCCTTAGAAAGGTATTCTAAAACTTTGGTCTCAGTACCCGAAACTTTAGAAGAAGTACGATGTAAATACCTAGCTCTCAACGTATAAGCCGCTTTCTCCCACCTTTTCACATCTCCACCAAGCATTACATCATCTCCTGTTGGTAAGAACAAATTATCATCTTCAGACGCTTGAAAATCAGCAATAGCCTCTCCCAACAAATTGTCGATAGATTTATAAATATCTGCCTGAGTATCCAACTTCGGCGCTCTTACTCCTTCATCAAATCGAAAAGCTTCTGAATAAGGAACATCACCCCATAAATCTGTAGCTATAGCAAGATTGATAGCCATTAATACCTTGCCAATTCCTGCATAATGAGGGCTTTCAGCCCCTGCTTTATCTATTAACAATTTGGCATTATACATTGTTCCAGTATATAGTCCCTCCCAAGAATTATCAAAATCACCTTCGGTAATTCGATAATTTTGAATATCGTTATATTGAGCATCTATACCAGCTGAATGCTGTACCAATATACTGCTAATTCGAGATAACTCGCCCTCTACATTCGCAAATGTATTCACCTCTAATGCTGTTAACATAGTCGCAAGGTTCGCCTCAGCGGGGTCATTGGGGCTTAAATACAGATCATCCCCAGTCTTACAGCCGACAAAAACTGTGAGACATAGAATATATAAAAATTTAAAATTTGCTTTCATATTATATTAAAATTAAAATCCAAAACGTAAATTAAGAGAATAAGATTTAGTTCCCGGATTATTAAAGAAATCATATCCAGCAAAGTTTTGATTTGAACCTGTCAAACTTGTCTCTGGATCAACACCCTTATAATCCGTAATCAATAATACATTACGTAAATTCACACCAACTTGAATGTATTGAATGGATTTAGAGAAATTTTTAAAGCGATAACTAAAATCTACTGATCTTAATCTTGCCCATGAACCATTTTGAATCGCAATTTCTGAATTACTATTACCTAAATAATTTCTGAAATATGTTAATGCATCGATTTCTTTATTATTTTCTTTTCCTTCGTCGGGTCCAGAAGCAAATACACCATCTATTTTATACATTCTTTCACGATCTGCTGTTTCTGCAGCTTTTCCTCTATTATAAAGTCCTGCCTGTGTTCCCCCCCATATTTTACCACCTTTCCTAAAATCCCATAAAAAGGATAATGAAAAATCTTTATACGAAAATTCATTATTCCAATTCATCAACCATGTGGGAATAGGACTTCCAACATTTCCTAACTCATCCTCATAAATAGGTAACCCACTGGTAGGGTTTATCAATACTTTACCTTCCGCATTTCGTTTGAACTTCTGAGCGTATAAAACCCCAAACGGCTGTCCTACAATTGCATAAGACTGAGGAGCTGAAAATGCCGATCCGATAGACATCTTATCTACTCCCTCTGCCAATTCAGTAACTTCGTTTTCATTTTTAGACCAATTTACAGTGGTATGCCAATTGAATTTTTCCGTCTTAACAACATGAGCTGTTATACCAACTTCATAACCCGTATTTTTCATTGCCCCCACATTATTATAATAATATGCGTAACCACTTGTAGGATCAATTGGTTGAGATATTAACAAGTCTGACGAATGCTGTTGATAATATGTGAAGTCTAAGCCTAAACGATTATTGAAAAATTTCATTTCAAGCCCCGCTTCATATCCCTTATTTCTTTCTGGACGGAATTCCTCTGCAACCTGCACATTAGATTTAGCAAAACCTGCCTGCCCAGCATATGGGAATGAAAATCCGTTTGTCATACCATCCGCAATCGTAGGAACGGTGAAATACGACCGATCAGAATAGACATTGGGTGAAATACCTACATTAGAATAAGCAAACCTTACTTTACCATAATTCAGAATAGAATTATTCTCTAACAGATGAGAAAAAACGTAGGAAACATCAGCCTTTGGATAGAAAAATCCTTTAGAATCTTTACCAAAAGTAGTTGACCATTCATTTCTCCCCGTTAATGTTAGGAACAAAATACTTCGATAATCAAAAGTTGCATCTAAAAATATAGCTTTACTATTTTTATATTCTTCATAATTACTAACATATAATTCTTGAGCGGAAGCAAAATTATAATAGCCTGGCATGGCTAAATTTCTACCTCTCCCGAAATTCGTCGTATATTGAGCATAATTAAAGTTTCCTCCGAGCATCCCAGAGACAGAAAAATCTTCCGAAATCTTCGTATTAAACTTTAACAATAAATCACTATAAATATTACGAAAATTAACGTTAGTACGCTTAATCTCGCCATAAGCAAGACCATTATCATCTCCACGAGAACCAATCGCATATATTTGCTTTCCTTCAGTGGAATAATTATCTAATCCCGTTTTCCAAGAAATTGTGAATATATTATTTAATTTCACATCCGCATAAGCATTACCAGTTACACGGTTATTTTGCTCCGTATAAGGATTAAATTCCGTGGACCAATATGGATTATCATAGTTAGGAAAGTATTGTTTTTGAGAACCATCTTCATTGATATAATCCGCCAAATTAAAGTCAGCAGGAGTACGAAGTAAAGCAAGCATGGTACCAGCGAGATTACTACCATTCTGAACAGCCCGAGTATTTGAATTCGTATAGCTCAATGTCCCGCCAACCGTAATTGCATCATTTAATTTCGACTCCGAACTTAAACGCGCAGTATATCTATTAAAAGAAGAGTTTGGTACGATTCCCTTATTATTGTGAGATCCCACAGAGAATCTAAAAGTAGTTTTTTCGCCACCAGAAGTAATCGCTAAATTATTATTAAAAATTCTTCCCGTTTGAAAAAACTCTTTTACATTATCATATGACTGTTTACCAGCTAAACTAGGGCCCCAACTATCAGCACTAACCTTTGATACTCCTCCTTCTCCTTGTCCATAACTAGTTTGCATCTCAGGCAATTTATTAACCTTAGACGCTTCGAAACCTGTCGAATAGACAATACCCAATCCTGAGCCTAATTTCCCTTTTTTCGTGGTATAAATTATTGCACCATTACCAGCGGCTTGACCATAGATCGCTGCTGCTGCGGGTCCCTTTAAGACAGTTACAGATTCAATATCATCAGGATTAATATCCAAAGCCCTATTTGCAGTCTGAACACCAGCTAGATTTTGATTATAAGGGTCATCTCCCGCTTTAATGTTATTAAGACTATTATCTAATGGAACACCATCAACAACAATCAAAGGTTGATTATCGCCAGAAAAAGAAGCAGGACCTCTCAAAATAATCTTAGATGATGCGCCCGGAGTACCACTTGAAGAAGTAACTTGAACACCGGTCGCTTTTGCAGCAAGTCCTTGTATAATATTTGCCTCTCCTGATTTTACTAAATCATCTCCACTAACTTTAGATACTGAATACCCAAGCCCTTTTGTATTTTTAGAGACTCCCATCCCTGTCACTACTACTTCGCTCAAAGCATTGTCAGAACCGTCCAAAGTAACGTTAAAAGCAGATTGTCCTTCCTTAACAATTAGTGTTTTGTCAGCAAATCCTACAGAACGAAAGACAATAACTTTTCCTGTTGGAACAGACAACGAATAATTACCGTTCGCATCTGTCTGCGTGGCAACATTAGATCCTTGAACAGCGATCGTAACCCCTGCCAATGGTTTACCATCGGCTCCTGTTACTCGACCACTTACTTTTTTCTCCTGCGCGAACGCCACCGAAGTTAGGATCATACTACCCACGAAAAAACTGAGTAATTTGTGTTTCATATGTTTACGTTTATTAAAAATGTTAATTTTTGAAAAAAATACTATGGTTAGTAATATACTTTCCGATAATTTATATTATGTATTATAGTTAGTAACATATTTTTCACCAGATTGTTTCTGCTTGTTAAAAAATGTTAAATGCAAAATTATAACTTTTTTTAACTTTTACAATGCTAGCATAACTTTGCGATAACAATAAATTCACAAATAAACATAAACAACTAAAAACCAGATAATTATTTTTAAAGTATTTTCTACATTTAGTAACATTATGAATTGTCCATCGGAATAATTAATCGCTAAAATTTTGTCATTTGGGGCTTCCACAGCTTTTCGCCACTTACTTATTGTATATGTCAATAATGTAATTTGCCAGCAACTCATCTGCCAGTAAGATCATTTTTCCTGAATTGACCGGTCTAAACTAATGCAAAGAAATATCTAAAGCTAATAACAAAAAAAGTCAGATCCATCTAGATCTGACCTTACAAAATCAGCTATATAAGCTGGTTTTAGCTATAAAGCTTTCTTATTTTATTCCACAGCAAAACGACAGGGATCAAAAGCAATAATACAAACCACCAATAATTAGCATTTAGAGAACTGTTTTTCGTTTGCTTTGTACGGTATCCCTTCTGAACCGAACCTTCGGTAGCAGTTATTATTTTCTGATGTTGTGTGTTTGCCCTAGTTTTTGACTCCTGTATCCACAATTCCCCTGCCTCAGCTGTCAAACCGCTATCCGGATGAAAACGGAAGCCGCTGTCCGAGGAGAAATACCATGATCGAGAAAGGCTATCCCGTTGCAGCGTATACCGTCGCTGGGCAACCTCATTCCACCGCCATTCACTACGCGAAGACTGCAACTCAGCCCCATTTTTTTGCTGATAAAGCTTGCAGGAGCTCAGGCACATCAAGCCTATGGCATAGATCAATCGGCAATTCGTTTTCCTGCACATAACTTCCCCCTTTCAATCCAGCCAATTTGAAAATGCATAGATCGTAGCCAGTGACCGTCGCTTTGACAATACGCCGTTATTGACATTACCTTCTACCGTTAGGATCCAGTTCCGCTCCATTTTCTGAACGATGCCGACATGGTCTATGCGTCCAAGCTTTTGATTATAGATTGCAAATAGATCTGCCCGGCGGACAACGCCGCTCTGTATCTGCTCTTTTGTATAGGAACGGGCCAGGGGAAAAAGTGCGGGGCTCCAGGCATTGCGTGGAGCAGGAAGGCCAGCCTTGCCGNNCAACCTTTCCGTAACACCAGGACACAAAAGCCGCACACCAGGCGTGGCCTTTACCAAGGCCAGTATAGGCAAGGTACTCTTCGACTCGTGGGCCATCGTTATTGCCGGTTGCTTCTTTGACAGCCATCTCGTGTCGGGCAATGTCCACGATTCGTTCCCGAAAGTTCACAGATGAACTAAGTTCACTTGCCCCATAATGCACAGCTACCTGCTCATAGGAGCTTGAGGGTACATTATGTTCCACTACAGGACGATTGCCAAAACCGCCAAGAAGGAGAACAGCGACAGAAAGAACACCGAGAAATAAATAATGCATTGTTGCCATGATGTCAATTGATTAAAATGATAACTAAGGTCCTGACGGAAGAACTTAAAAGGTTGCCAGAGAATTTCCTGCAGCCAACAGCAGCAGTAGACCGCGAGTAATCCTGCCAAAATACAGAATAGCAGTACGGAAAGCATACCGATATCCAATACGCCAGCTGTAGGATCTACTGCCTGGAGCAAAAAACCTGCTGAAATAAAAAATACGCAAAGGCAGACCAGCACAATCCCGAGCAGCTGCTTATTCGTTAGGGGCCAATAGATATCCTCGATATCATAGACCATTTGTTTTTGTAATGTTTTCATTTCCTTCTGATAAAAATTAATTAATGTGATAGGTTCCCAAATATTGACTGCGTGCGTAGCGCAAGCCATCCCGTTCGTTACAGAGCAGATAAAGAAGTATATCCTTTCCGAGTAAATTTTCGGGGATTTCTATTGTAACTGCATTATCCCGGCGCAATGTGGGTACTTGACTTCCCAGTGCTACTCCTTCCTCAGCCTGATAGGCTATTAGCCTCACCCGGTCGTCCCAACAGCCAAAAGTGGCCTCACCAAAATACTGTACGGTTAGCCTACGATTTTCCCGGGTGACATCCCCCACAATGACACTGGGAAGATTACCATCACTCAGCCATGCTTTTTCAGGATCCAGACTCGGAACTCCGGACAGGTCCGAGATTGCAACCTTTAAAACCTGTGACATCGCCAAGTTAAATGGATATATAAAACGCTTCTTGCGCTTGGCCACAAATTTGAAGCCTTCGTCAATGATATCTTTCAACGGTGACAAAAAACTGACTGCAAGCGCAAATCGTTTTTGTTGCGCCAGTTGCGCGGGGGTTTTCTTATTTTTTCGAATTTTCTTCATGATTTATCTTGATAAGAATGGAATACCGTCCAGAATGGACGGCATTCCAACATTAAAACTAGCTGAGCTCGATCAAGCCCAGGTAACTACTTTTGGATACACGTTTTTTCTTGCGATCCGCCATAAACATCCACATATGCACCTCGCCTCCGAGCAAGTGGGCTGGCACGCCGAAGGTGACCGTCCCCGCACTTCGCGTAGGTACGGAAGCCGGAGCCAAAAATTCATCCTGCTCCGGATGATAACAGATAATATATACGCCGTCGTCATCCGCACTCTTGTAGATATCATTATTGACCATATCCCAGCTTACAGTCAGCTCCTCGTTGGCATACACCGGAGCCTGTGGTGGCCCCAGATAAAAAGCACCATCCGCGATACGGATTTTACTGTAGTCCAGCGTGAAACTGGGGTAAGTACCCTGGATAACCAACGGCAGATTAAACTGAAAGGCTGCATTGAGCGGTGTCTGCCGATCAGCCTTTTTCTGACCAAATCCAACCTGAAGATATGAGGTGATGGGCAGCAGAAAGCGCATGACCAGCTTGAATCTTGCCTGAATGATCAACTGCTCTTCAGTAGCAGGTTTATTGCTCTTTTTGTACAGCCCTTTGAGGTAATTTATACTCTTCCAGCTGGACCCTATCACGGAGCCGGTTTTACCGCTCACACGTCCATTTATTCCATTTACAATTGTTCCCATTTTTTCTATTTTTTAAAAATTAAACTAACGTCAGCAGCTAAGACATACCGGTATTTAAGCCTGACACCACAAACGTAAAAACTTAAAAATCAAAAACATATACACATAACAAGTCTGACAGCATACTGGCAGGAATCCTTCGGGAGACAGGCAGGGATCTGGCAGGATGCCGTAAAAAAAAGACCATACTATAGGAATTCACCTGACCAACAAACACCCAACTCCTGCCCTTCCATTAGCGATAGGCTACTGTTGCATTGGGCTGCTTCGGGTGCAGCCCGAACAGCGGTAAAGACCCACCCGAACAAAGCCAAAGCTTGCCCCGAGCAGCGGCAAAAGAAAAGCATAAGATAGGCCGGTATTGGTCAGAAATTGACCCGAAGAAAAATAAAATGTTCGTGGTTTCGCTAGCACCAACGGCTATAAAAGCAAACCGAAGGTACTTTCTAATCAATAGAGACAAATATTTTCAGAAAAAAAGGTCTTCCGAAAACGAAAGACCCTAAACTAGGACTGCTATTTTACCGTTAGCTTACAGATTCCAGTAAGCACGCTTAAAACGCTCAACTGCAGCAGCGAGGAAAAGACGTTTCCCATTTTCCTTTCGTACCATACCAAGCATTCCTTTATGCTGATAACGGTACAGTGTGCGTTCACTGACACCCACATAGTCCTGCACATGGGCAGCATCCCACCAGACAGCTTCTGTATCGTCAGCATCTATCGTATTGCGCTTTATGTTATGCAGCCGCTTATAGAGTATATGCAGTGCAAATAAAATAGCGCCATCATTCCCCTTGTGAACGCTATTTCTGGTTTTGTTCAAAATAATCCTCATAAGTTGGTTTTAATCCATTAACTATTTTTCAGTTTGTTTATTTTCCCATTTCTCCACTGTATCGCGGACAATTCCATGTCTGTTGAGCCTGCCCGTAATTGTATTTTGTTCGATCCACTGGTCAAAATATTTATACTTACCTTTTTCGCCCCTTTTTATTTCTATGCCTGACAAGATTACATATGCTGCCGTAATGGCTGTAATATGATTGAGCGAGACCGCAAAACTACGGTGCACCTGTGCAAAATTGGCCTTGGGCAACCACAGGATCATGTCGCCAAAAGTCACATTAACCTCGATATATACTTTCTCATCGGTCCAGATCCAGGTCTGATCATCTTTCGCCTCGATGTAAATAATCTCATCGTAATTTAACCGACGTTTCTCCTGGCCCCGTGCACCATAGAAAAAGCATTTATTTCCATCATCAAGATCATTCAGTCCATATTTTTGGAGTTTGGCTATCACCTTGTCCATCGCCTTGTAGAAACGGTCCCTTTCAAAAGGTTTTAGAAAATAGTCCGTTACTTCATAATGAAACATTTTATCCCCCACCTCCCTATTCGTACTGCACACCACGACCTGTAGCCCGGCAATACCCGGATTAATACGCTTTAGGCCAGCCAGCTGCCCCAAGATATCCAGTCCACTGACGATGGGCATTTCAATATCCAAAAACAGTACGTCAAGTTTCAGACTACGCAATGCGACCAATGCTTCTTTGGGGTTGGTCGTCGCGTACACACATTCGACCCCTGTGCTGAGATCCACATATGTTTTTAGATCATCGACGATATCCGGATCATCATCCACAATGGCGGCCCGGATTTTCTTTCGCCGTTTTTCTTGCTTCATTATTTTTTCTATTGTTTTCATGTTTAAAATTTATTTCCAAATCCAGGTAAAATATGCCGCCCTCCTTTTTTTTAATCAGTGAAAATGCATCGCCGTATTCCATGCGCAGCAATTTTGTCAATTGCTCTAATCCCGTTCCGCCAGCCTCAAAGATCCAGGCCGACCGCTGGGCTATCCGGTTGATACTTTTGATCATGATCTTCTGTTCATCTACACACACCTGTAGGATTGCCGGTTGCTCCGTATCCTCCAGGTCGGCGTGCTTTACCATATTTTTGTATAGGCTCAATAATGTCATTGGGATTATGGGTCTGTTAAAGTCATCAATATCCGTCTTTAATAAGATATGCGTCTCGTCATACAAGCGCATCATCATGCGCAGGTACTTGATTTCATCCTCGATCGTACCTAACATACAGTTAGCAAATTGCAGTTTCCGCATAGCATAGGCCTGTAAACTTAAAAATAGATCAATCCGGGCCAAAGCTACACGCTTGTCTCTTGCCCTGCGGGCGAAGCTCTGCGTCAGATTGCCCATAAAATGAACTGTCCAGTTACGAAAGAACTGTGTCTTGATGCTTGCCACCGACTGCTCCCGGATCAAGCCCAAATGTCGGAACAGGCCTATTGTCAGGTTATAGCCTATCTCAATCGCTAAGATCATCAATCCTTTGAGTGCAAAGGATATATAGAACGTCAGGACGCCAATACCAAAGTCGACGGCCTTAAAGAGCCCGGGATTCTTCAGCACCCTTTTGCTCAATACCGTTGGAAACTGATAAAGGACGAGGAAAACAACTAACGTCGTCAGCAGTAAATAGACAAGCAAGGAAAACAGATGCTGTAACGAAAATTTTCTAAAAAGCATACGCCGTAGCCAGGCCCTATTTGCGTAACTAACTGTCAACATAATAAGCGCTACGAAAAACATTACAGGCAGGTGCCCCCAGCCAAATTTATAGACATTGACAGTGGTGACCCAGGCAAAGTAGATCGTCCAACAAATCATATGAATACGGTAAGGCAACGGTTTCAGAATACTGTCCTTGATCATATCGGTTTAGGCTATAAAGTAACACAGATCTTAATTTAAACAGGTTTAAAATTGTTTAAAATGACAATTTATAGATTTAAAGAGATTTTAACAAACACGTCACAAAAAAGGGACATTAAGTCACGATCCCTATTTCCCGAAATTTCTGACGGGCTAATTCAAACTCCTTTGGTCCGATCCCAACCGAACGACAAGTAGTCACATCAAAGAGCATCCCTTTATCTGCTACAAGAAATGGCAACCAGATGACCTGATCAGGTTTATTTTCAGGCAGATCTATGGGGCTTTTATCAAAAATTGTTGGTAGACATTCCCATTGAAGTAACTCTTCGGCCTTCAATAGATGCACAGGATCAAAGACATGTTGCATGATACGCGGATAGTCCGCTTTACACTGCACGTAAAGATCTTCGGAAGCTCGCAGCCTGATCTGCGCACCGATTTCAGTCAAAAGAAGCGCAATAATGGGCGTATCCGCCCAATGGCTCAAAGCAACGATACCTTCACGCAGTGATAGATCGGTCCCATGCAGTTTTACTGTGGCCCAGCCCCTGCCCTGCTTATCAATACTAAGCTGCCCGTCAATATAAACGACAACATCATAATTTTTACGAAGCGCTTCCCTGAGCTTCAATAAAGGGTTGCCACGGTCAGCTTTAATAAAAATCAGTTCGGCTTCGGTCGCTTCACGGCCAAAGGACAGTTTATATTGCTGCCGATAAATCTGGCCCTGTTCTTCAAAGACATCTGCACGGAGTAGTATGGCCAGCTTTCGTCCCAGCATCATTAATGCTCTTGCTACCATTGCATAAGGACCAATATGCAGGCAAGCCCAGATGCGGGGTTGCCGATCCAGCACGGGCCACGAGCCGATCAGCTGATTCAATAAATTGTCATCTCTACGATAATGCTGCCGGGCCATCCAGCTCTGGTGTAAGTGCAATAATCCGATTAGCTCATCATGGCTATGGATCAGTCCCCAGCGGTATAAGAGCGCAATACTTTTGAGGCTTCGGTACCAGCGGTCGGAAGCAAGGTATAATTTGTCGATTGTTAAATCTGGGGTATTCCCCAGATTTTGAGGTATTGTATTCATGGTTGTTCAAATAAATTGGTTGTCAAAAAAAGGGTGTCCGGATCACCCATCTATCTCTTGCAAAGCGATTATAGATAGTATAAACTACATTTTTCCTCTGCAGACTCGATCATTAACTTTACTGTTTCCGAACCGGAATACATGTAGAGCGCCTGATCAGCCAAAAGCTGCATTTTCATAAAAAGCTGTTCCATTTCTTTTCCATCTTTTTTATCCGTACTTAGCACCAAACTTGCCTTGTCTGGTCACTTTGCTTTCGGGCCGGGAAAGCGTGGTGATCACGGTGGCTAATTTGGCAGAAAAACAAGACTTTAGAGCCATTTTTCGGTGCTTAAGGCATACAGACCTGTAAACGATAAATTTAGCTAACCGCTAAATTTCACCGTATCTCCAAACCGGTTTACCTGCTCTCCAGACCTATCCACAGTTTTTTTTGGTCACATCCTTCATTTTTTCGTAGAATTTAATCACAAGCCATGACCAACAGTGAATCAATCAGTTAAAGAAAACCCATGTTAAAAAAATCATTTTATGGAAAGAAGTTATGACTTTACCTTACCTCAGGAATATCAGCTCATCGGGCGGCCAAAATATGAGCTGGGCTCCCCCATCCGTAATGCCCGGGAGCAGCATTGGATATCCCTTTACAATTGCATTAGCGAACAGACTTTTGATGGGCGCTATGGCTATCTCTACTATTATGAGTTCTGGATGGAACGAGAAGAAACTATCCCCGTATATACGACACTGGGCGACCTACACCTTACCTATTGTCTACAAAGCGACTCGCCGATTCGACAGCGCCATCATACCCATGATTTTGTGATGGACTTTTTCGAAGGGTGGGGCGCGTACCTCTATATAGCAAAAGGCGAATATGGGATTACTGTACCCAAAGGCCATCATATCCTTGTTGGCTTTATACTGGATGCCGGACTATTCAGGCCACCCGCCAGCCGGCATTTTAATTTTTTGCAACATTTGGTTACAGCCAGGAAAGAGCAGTCATCCAAGGCCGACAAAAGCGTTACTTTCCGTGTGGGTGAGGTGACCAGACGGCAACTACAACAACTTTTTAGCAAGATCAATCCCAATATCCTGGACAACGAGCATATGTTGCTCAAACATCTCATTTTTCTGATCCAGCTCAGCCGGTTTAAATTACTGGGCGATAATCAGGAAAAACTGATCGATCAGGCGCGCAATTTATTACAGATTACGATTCTTCATCAGGGGGCCAAAACCAGATTATCCGACATTGCCAAAGTACTTTTAGTGAGCAGGGATCATATCAATGCCGAGCATAAAAAACACTATGGCTGTAAATTTCACGACTACCGCAACCAGTTGCTCTTGGATCTCGTAGCTTCTATTATCATAGGTAACGAAAAATTGGCTACCACTGCCGAGGAATGCGGATTTAGCAGTATCAATGAACTTAATAAGTTCGTCAAAAATCAGATAGGCTTTACTGCATTAACTTTTAAACAGCAACAACAATCAATTTACAACAACGATTCTGGTGCTGTAAATGATCCGATAGATCCATTTACCTCATCTTAGATTAATTTTCTGCCTCCCCCTACCTCTGTTTCTACCTAACGCTCGGCTAGATATTGCAGTAATTTAGCATTGTAATACTTAGTAAGCGATTAAAACAAAAGGAGATGGAACACAACAGAAAATATAGGCAAAATGATGACACTTTAGAATCTGATAGAGTTGTGATGAAAACTAAAAGAAAAAAGTGGGAAATCTTCATGGAGATCTACGTCCTATCTGCTCTGGTGATGTTGATTGTGTTGCTTTTCGTGACGGGGTTAGGTAAGGTGTTTAATCATTCGGCTTTTGTAAGCCAGCTGAATAAGCAGCCGCTTCCGGACTGGTCGACAGCAATTTTAAGCTATTTATTACCAATGCTGGAACTGGGAACAGTAACACTGCTCTGTATTCCAAAATTAAGATTCTGGGGATTGGGACTTACCATTCTACTGATGACCGCATATACAATCTATGCGTACCTGGCTTTCATCGAAATCTATGGTTATGTCCCCTGTGCCTGCGGCAAAGTATTTGAAAAAATGAGCTGGAAACAGCATTTCTTTTTCAATCTGGGCATTACTTTACTTGGCGTTCCAGCATTATTGATGGAACATAAATTAAAAAGGAAATTAAAAAACTATGCATAGCGAACTCCGACGGGAGTTCAACCGATAGGACATTAGTCAATAGCTAACCAAGCTCTTCTCCCGGGATTGCGACAATCCAGATATATAATAACCTTAAGAAAAGGCAAGTCACCGGGACAAGATATTGAAGAGCTAGAAACTAGAGACCTGTATTAATAATACATTAAATAATATCAACATGAAAAAAGTAAAATTATTTGTCCCAATCTTGGGAGCAGTTTTAGGATTTGGCCTATATGTAGGACACGTCAAGGCGGAAGAAAGTAAAAAAGCAGACATTGAAGTAAAAGCAGATCCAGCATGGACGCTTAACGATCCCAATGCTGATCCGACAAATCCCGCTAACTATTCACCTTACACTGGTGATCTTTCTACACTTTGTCCGGGTACACAAAACATTTGTGGTATTGTGGCCCCAAATGATGGAACGGATCATCCTGTAATTGAAGAGGATAGTGATCTTATGCAACGCATACAGAACAAAGACACATCTGAGTCGGATGTATTTTTGCAAAATTAACATTAAGGGGGCACTACACAATGCCCCCTTTTCTATTGATTCTGCTCCAGCTTCCCTATCGAAACGATTTCATCGGGGATTTTAAATGTATATCTTATATCATTAGGTTCTAATGTATAGACCTTTCCCTTATATAGTCTAGTGATTTTTTTCTTGAACCGGTCATCAAGATTAAGCCTTCTAAGATCCATCCATCGAATACCGGCACGAAAAGCCAATTCTTTTTCCCGCTCTTCCAGCACAAACCGAAGCACAATATCCGGATCACTGGAATTATAAACGGTAAAGCTTTCCCTAACAATTCGTTTTTTGAGGAGCTCATTTATCCAATTTAATGCGATATCCAACTTGCCCAAACGAGCAGCGCACTCAGCTCCAATCAAATAAATCTCATCCCGAGCTATTCCACTGAATACTACAGAAGCTACATTGCCATCATAACTCCCATAAAACCCTTTTCTGCCATCAACATTTTTTCTGTAAAATAAACTTCTTCTGAGATCATCCATAGCATATTTTTGATACAATACACTATCGACCATTGACCGCGAAGTGGAAGACATACCCGAAAAATCGCCTTTTGCTGCATGAAATATTACTTCTTTATTTAAAACCGGAAATTGAGTACTCGAAGCCAATGGATCGAGCAGATTATAATCAATCAGCTCGCCGTTGAATAGTAAACATGAGTCTGCGTATACGAATGCTTTGTCATAATTTTGAGTTACTAAATAAAAACGAGCCAATGCAGCCCATGCGGCTTCCCTCCCCGGTATTGTCCTGGCTTTCGTATGATCTGGCAACAGATTACCAGCCGTTATCAACAAACGCTCAATCTCCTGATAGCAGTCTTCGAGCGAAGGACGGACAGATTTTTCTTCAATATTAGCCGAGGGACGAATAGGAATGCCCAATTTCCCCAAATTATTCCCCCGTTCATAGGGTGGCGCATACAAAGCGGCAAGCTGCATTAGGGTAAAACCCTTTGAAAATGCTGCTATGCCCTTAGCCATCCTGCGATCCGATTCACTTCGATTGCCCAAATCCGCATGATCTACTCCTTGCAGCACGACATTCGTATCATAAATCCGCGCATAATTTTGGTTCCAGTTGTTTGCATGGCAGGGTTCTCCAATCCATAAGTATGCATATCTTCCAGTCTCATCCAACGCATCAATATCCTGTTCGGAGAGATAGAAAAAATCACTTGCATAATCGTATGAAAATGGATAGTTGGCATTCATCCGGGTTTCATTTTGAACTATAGCCAAATAGTCATCGACTGTTTTGACCAGTGCCAGTGAACTATCTGGTTTTACATCCAGAAAACCGCTACATGAAGACAACCCTAACACGCCAACAAAGGTCAATAATATCATTATTCTATTCATGGTATTTGATTTAAAATTGAAAATTACATCCTAGTGTATATGAACGAGCAATCGGAGTATTATCAGCAAATAGTGGATCGAGTTCATTTTTACTCTTTTTCCAAACTATCCAATTCAGGTTATTGACAAAAAGTTGGATACGCATAGCCTTGATGTATTTAGACTTTACGGCTGATGAGTAAGCCAAACTGATGTCCTGAATTCTGATGTGATCCGCCGGTTCGATTGTCGCATCCGACAACCTATAAAAATTGTCCCTCGATGCCAGTGCCGGATATTGTAATGAAGGAATATTGGTATGAAGCTCGTCCCCCGGATTCTGCCATCGCTTTTCATAGTCAGCATGAGCCGCAGCTAAGCCAGTAGACAACATCTGTGCATACAGTATTGTATTTCGACGGTATACATAGCCAAATTTACCGCTCATATTTATTAGCATTTCCACGCCCTTATAGCTCCATGAATTTCTAAAATTAGTATAGTATCGAGGTACAACACTACCATGGTAGATCAGATCCTCTAATTTCACTTTGGTGGTACTGATCAAATTCGTATAGTTTTCACTGAGTTCCCCATCAAGAAACCCCTGTGGCGCCCCAGTATTGGGATTTAATCCCGCAAAGCGGTATGAGAACATGGAATTCATTGGATAGTCAATAGCTGGCGGCACAAAAAACTCACCAGCGGTCAATGAAGTTCTCGTCCGGTTGAGTATTAACATACGATTGCTATTGAAACTTCCCAATAGGTCAGCATTCCATTTCCAATTCCTATCTATGAGCAGCGCCCGTAGTGAGAAGTCTACTCCTTTTGTTGCTAAGGTTCCGCTATTTCGTGTAAAGGAAGAGAATCCTGTTGTTCTATCTGCATCTTCATTTGCAATTAAATCGGTTGATTTCTTGTTATAGTAATCTATTGTCAACGAAATCCTATTTTTCAGAAAAACTGCATCTAAACCAATATTCCATTGTGCGACATCTTCCCAACGTAAATCAGGATTGGGCGCATTTCTCAGATTGGCATAAGGTAATCTCCCCAGTGCACTCAAAAATGAATTATAATCAATCGTAACTACGGCAGGTACAGCATTGTTTACATTTCCACTATGACCATACGATGTACGCAAGACCAGTTGATTCATCCACGGCACATGGAAGAAACTTTCTTGATTGACGATCCATTTCCCACCTATCGACCATAAAGGTTTCCAACGGTTATTGGTATTGACACCAAACAGATTTGACGCATCACGTCTTGCCGAAGCAGAAAGTGTATATCGCTTTTTGTAACTATATCCTCCATTGAAGAAAAATGAAACCATTCTATCCGCAGAGGAAGTGTACTGATCCAAAAAAGGAACCGACATATTGGAGAAAAGATTGCCGAAATTAGGAAAGAGTGTAACGTAATCTACCTGACTGGACAATTTGAGTTCATCGTTATACCCATATGATCTACCTAGATGTGAATTGTTATCAATCTTACGCCACTCTGCACCAAGCAATGACTGTATTTCATGTTTGTCTGACCAAGAATGGTTAAAATTTATCTGCATCCTGAATTGATGGCTGATGCTTTCGTCATTACGATAATCTAAAATTCCGCCCTTGGGCAAGTTATAAGCTACTGTCCCATTTTTGATCACGCTGAACCTATTAATTAGATCCCGGGTGTAAAATAAGTCTTCGGATTGATAATTTTTATTATCTTTCTGCTGTCTACCATATTGATATTTCAAGTCAAGTGAAAGCTCGTCCAAAAAACGGTATCTAGTCCCGATATCCATGATAATATTTCTACGCAATGTTTTATTATTACGCTGTTGGATTTCCTTCAAGGGATAGTAGCGCCAGTCCATCAATAATCCTTGACCAACAGTATCAATGTAGCTATACCGATAGGAATTGTCAACCGGTAAGGGCAGCCCATTATCATCAGCCAAGCGCGCATAAGGATATATGGAAGATAGCTCGCCAGGATTATTGATATTAGCTATTGCCTGGGAATATTGTAACCCCAGCTGTAATTCAATATGCTGAGATGGTTTCCACTGCTGGTTCGCCCGAATAGATAATCTATTCTGATCATTAGCTTTTAGTACATTCAGATCCTTATCCCATCCAAATGCGAGTCTATTATTCCATTTAGCCCCACCCATCTGCATCGTTATATAATGCTGTTGATTGACACCTTTCCGATACAGATAACGGTCATAATCGTTCCTTAAATCGCGTGACCGAAACTGATCTATCTGCGCCATCGCGTCAATCTCATTTACTTTGCCATTCCTCACCGCGTTCAATAGTTCCACGACTGGAGTGACTATGGGCCGCTTGGTATTATTGGAAAGATTTGCATTGAAGACTCCCTTTTCAAAAAGAAAAATTTCATTGTCTATAAATTCACCACTGCCGATTCTCGGGGAGTAGAAAAGATCCGGTTTCTCTAGGATGCCGATGTTTGAATTCCACTGCACAGTCAATGGCCGGTCCATTTTCCCCTTTTTGGTCGTTATGACCAGTACACCATTTCCAGCCCTTGCTCCCCATATAGCAGCGGCAGCAGCATCTTTTAATAGGGATACATTTTCAATATCATTCGGATTTATTGCTTCTATATCTCCTTCGAAAGGAAAGTTATCTACTATGATCAATGGCTTGGCAATTGTCGAAGTCATGGTACTGTAACCTCTTATCTGGAGATCTTTCATGTACCCCTTCCTTCGGTCAAATGTTACCCCTGCAGCTAGGCCATCCAAGCGTTCCAGTACACCGGCACCAATCTGTCTTTGATAATCTTTATGAGCTATCAGATCTACAGCACCCGTGGTCTGATATTTCGGGATCTTTTGATATCCTGTAGAGACCAATACCTCGTCCAACTCTTGGGTGACTGGATACAGCTGAATGACCCAATTATTATCCATCAGCATTGCGCTGCTAATTGTATCCGTTTTATAACCTAGTCGTCTAAATATATAACAAGATGCTAAATCGACATTTTCCAAACGTGCATGTCCCTTTTCATTGGTCATTGCTAGATATTTCCCATTACAGTTTAAGATAGATACACCTTCTAATACCGTATTTTTTTCCGCATCAAATAGCGTGATCTGTGTTGTTTGTCCTTTTCCTTTTGTTACTATTAGAAATAACCCGAATAGTAATATCATCAACCTATTCATTGAGCAATCTCCTTTCCGCTTACATAAACATATCCATCTGAAGTGAGCTTTAATGGTTTATTTGTGCTCTTGAAACTGTTTGAGGTTAACACAATCACATCCAGTTCCCGTTGTTCTAAGTTTAACTTAAGTCCCTGATTGGCAAATTCTACCTGTAGTTCTCCGAGGTCATCCAATTTATCCGGTAACCTCAAATCCAATTTACCCTGAAAGTCGGTCTCATCGATCATAAACGGAAAGTTGACCTCCAAGGATTGGTTAAAAGCATATAGTATATCCTTCATGCTATAGTTGCTCATAAAGCTCTTTGACCGCTTATCTTTCGATTTGACACGTTGTCTAAATCTCCCCTCACCAGTGCCATCTCCATCCGATAGTCCATTTCGTACCAATCGTGAATAGGTTAACCCAGATTTATTGATAGGGAGAAGCTTATGATTCGATACAGTTAGGACAATACAAGGAATTGCTCTCTTCTGATAGGAAGCTATCATTCCTGACAGGAGACTTAAATCGATCTTCATTTTGTCAAAAATAGTTGAGTCTGGTGCCAGCATTGGCGAAACAGACTCGTAAGTTACTCTCGAATATTTCCCATTGGTATCAAAAACCGACAAAAATGCCTCACTTTGTGGATCAGCTTCGATAATACGTCGTGAAGGAATGGAAGCAATATTTTGCTTACGAGGAGATTGATGGTGGATTAAGTAAGCAAAAAGACGTTTTAAACCCCAGTTAGGGAAGACCATATGCTTGATCTGGCGTAAAGAATCTACCTTTTTCTTTACTGTTACGGGAAGCGTAGAATCATACGGAAGTATAGCACTATAATAAATATCTTTTGCTTCGCCCGTTATGCTGTTTAATAAAGGGCCATCTATTGTGCTTTTTCTCGGCAGAATCGGATTGGCGTTATTATCTGCTATCATCATAGCAAGTCTGTCTGCTGTCAGCTCATCAGGGGTGGTCAGAGCCCTTACTTTTCCCTTTTTGTCGATAACGACATTGAAAGGGATCGTACTCCTTCCAAAGTATTTGGCCAGTATTGTATCGTTAACCACGGAATAGAAGGATTTATCAAGATTATTTTCTTTGAGATATTCACTCCTATCAATAAACTTTTGAATTGAAGCAGCATCTTGATGACTTATAGAAAGTATCTTAAGCTCATTTCCAAAATCTTTTTCCAGCTTAGATAAGCTTGGAAATGCGGCTATACAGGAGGTACAATATGTAGCCCAAAAGTCCAAAATAATTAGTTCACTATTCTTATAATCACGGAGCGTCATCTGTTTTGCTCCAGCGGGATGCCCTACGACATCAAGCTTCAGATCCCAAAGGACCTGTGGGATTGTATCCCCTATCTTAAGATGCTTAATGGAAAGCCCATCGGCCCCGCTGTCCTTGCGGGGCGTCTGAGCCGATAAACTAAACATAGAAACTAAAAGATATAAGATTACTAAAATTGTAATCTGTATGATTGGAACGCTCATCGTCTTATCTAAAAAAGCAATAGATCGCTTCCATCTTGTTTGTTTTGAGCTGGGATGCCTTTTCGCAATAGGCAGTTCTTTCCCAGCCTTATAAAAATTGTTCATTTTTAAGGTTCTAAAAATGGTCATAATTCACCCTTTTCCTAAGTGAATGCTCAAGATTAGGTAATTAAATAACTCGTAAAATTTTTCCGATATAGTCGTCTAAAAATTGGTTAACACAGCAGTTGATATAGATACACTGACACTGTTTCGGATGTGGTCACAATGGTGACTTCAATTTAGCACAAGTTAAGGAGGAATTCCTATAAAAATTCCATGTTCATTGATGTTCATAACTCTCTTTTTTTAGTTTATAAAAAAGCTCGAATTATGAATCTGATATAAATGAGATATCCAATAAAAAAGAGATGGACTTTCTCATTTCCCTTAGAAGGCCCTAGGAAGCCTATTGACGAAAACAAGAGAAGCCCATCTCTTCTTTGTTAAAAAACAAAGATAGAGATAAGGCTTTGATCTCCTGAATCTGCGCCAATTGAAAATTTCCTAGGTTTTCTAAGACATGATTCAGCAAACAAGCCTACTTAAAGGTAGAATAACAAGCTAATACACCTATTACCTACAATACAAATTTAACAATTAATATACAAAAATACAAATTTTACAAACCCCGTTAAAATTCATATAGAACAACAATTACTGTAAATAGCAATATGGAACAAATTACACGTCTAGCTCTCTATATTATCAATGGTAGTAAAAAACGTAGACTTATTTTAGGAATATCAGCTAAAGCTTTTGGTAGAATAATTGGCAAAAGCGAAGAATATGTACAGAATATCGAAAGTACTAGGAAAGGACATTATTCCCATATCGATTTTCCAACAATTGCAGTCGCTCTCGATTGGCAGGTACATAATCTTCTACCTCCAGATAATTCCCCCTATAGTGACGGCACACTAGTTGACAAGGTAGTTTTTAGCTTGATTAATCCATCAGACGCAGAAGAAGTAATCGTAGGAATGAAAGAGATTGGCTACTTCAACAAGAAAAAGTCATTGAAAGATATTTTTGAGTATCTCTATTTGACAGAGGATATGATTGAAAAACGCCAAGTCATAAGTGATGTTTTGGAAAAATTGACTTCGAATAGCGTTTTAAAGCTTCAAAATGGAAATTACATAGCATAATTTAAATTTTTCTTACTTTTGGATCGAGTAAATTGGCCACACCAATGGAAGAGAAAGAAGATAACCAAATTATATCAACTACAGAACACCTTAGCAGGCAAAAAGTCTCAAGAATTGATTTCGAAATTCTTGTCCGTTTCTATGAGATCTGCAAAAAGAAAAAAATATCTGAGCGGGAAGTTTCGTTTTTAATGGGAAAGGTAAACAAATACTTTTCAGAGATTCTCAATCCATTTTTTAAGGAGCATATCAAGACGGAATACTTGGATATCCTACCTGCTATTGCATCGACTGGGATTCGAAAAATTATACCAAACGATCTGGCGCCGAAAGAAACTATTGATATTCACGGCACACACCTCCATCAAAAAGACGAGCATTTAGAGTTAGATTATTATAAATTTACCGTCACCTATAAAGATGGCACAATTAGAAATTATCGTTGGAAAATAGAGGTTAAAAAAGGGGGGCGTTCAAAAGTTAATCATGAACTATTAGAGATTCTAAAAATACTAGTCTCACGCGGTTATTTTAATAAACCCAAATTCGCGCTTACAATCTATCTTCTGATCAAGAAAAACTATAAAAGTGCATTCACCCCTTTAGAGTTACAAATTGCGCTGGCGAAATTGACGAATAAAAGCACTAACCCTGAATTTGCATTGGAAGAAGGCGTTGACAATATGAGGATAACATACCAGAAGATTCTTACCGAAAGTGAAAAATTTCTGGAGCATTGTCAAGATTATAGAATTTGGATTTCGCAATATGCACCATTAGACACCCCCTCAGGCCAATTTTTCATTTGGTATGAAGACACCGACGAAAATGATAAATTGCTTATTTCTTTCGATGGCAAAGTGCTTCTCTCCTCATCGATAGAAGGTTTGCTTAGTTTACTGATGAATAACAGCGGGAATTTTAAAGCACCTGTCAATTTAGAAGCATGGTTGTCCGGTACAGGAGAACTACCTCCCATTGAAGCCATTATTTATTCTTCAAAAGAAATTATCGAAGGCTTTGAAGCAGATCCTGTCCAAGTGGACACACTCAACAATTTTGTAAACTTTTTCAATTTAGTTGGTGATCTGGGTTGCCAAGATAAAAGATTTGAAGACCTCCTCGAATTACGTGAAGCTGGAGAACTAATAAAAGTTTGGGATTACTATTGCAATAATCACCTCTTCAAAGCGAAAAAACGCAAGGACCTATCGTTTGATAAGGCGGAGTTTATTGTTGATTTCAGGGAATTGGTGGGGATGTTTGAGGTACTAATGTTGATTGTTTAGGTATTTAAGAGAAATACCCTTATAATGAAATAATTTTTATGGTGAATTTACTTGAAACCTATATACCCAATACTTGGCTAAACAATGAAATAAAATTGCTTGCCATTGATATACGATAAAAATTCCTTTTATGGTCGTTTTATGTCTTTTGAAGCAAGCCACTTCTCAATACATCACAATTATCACACATCAATTATAAACCGTTTGTTGACGAATATCAATATCCGAATATTGAAAAAGAAAATCCAGCTACAAATTTATATTATAATTCGATAAAGCGAGAAAATCCAGAAATTGATGATTTTGATATATAGATTGCTTTATGAAAAGTTCTTCTTAATGTAAGATGGTGATTGGCTTGATGAATTAAGGACCAAACATACTTCTTTTTTCTATAGAAATTTCAATTAGAAAAAAGACGCCTAACTGGCGCCTTCTACCTTTACCCCCAAGGGAAGCGCTGCTACTAAAGTATTCGGGACGCTTCAATATAATCTAAGGTAGCCAAATTCTAGCAATTTGAATTCCATAGACACTATGCCAACTTAAATCCCATTTATATTCATGAGGTTGTCTCATTAAGTTTTTAATGTCAATGTATGATTTTGTAGAAACTGGAACTCGATTATCCATCTACTCTGCAACAATACCCAATAATTTATTTTCATAAAAGGATTGCTGTGACGGGTATTGGTTTCTTGAATCAGCAGTACTATTGCATGCCCATTTGTAATTGAATACACCTTCTTGTAAATAGCTTATGGACAAGTTCGCCCCAAGCTCGTCCTGCTCTCGATTTGCAAAAAACGTGCAGGCACAGTGAAAGCACATTAACAGGTGGACTCAACGTGGACTCACTGTGCTCTGAACCTGCTTGCAGCTCGAACTTGGTAATAACATGGTCTTAACTTGGCCCCTATCAAATCCCTCTATGAGCCGAAGATCACCCGTGAATATTCCCAAGGAAACTGCTGATAAAAAATAATCTGCCAGCTTGCTCTTCAATAGTCGGATAAGCTAGTCTAACCAACGGATAGGATCACATCTATATTAACGGAGTTATATTCTACTTTCAGAATCGAATCACTCTTTAGGCAGTCATAAAGTTTCAATAGGGAGATTATTTTTTTATTTTGCGTGATCCTTAAAGTAATGCATGGAGATAGTTTGCCGTATCTGTTAGACCCGAGTTACGGAGGCTATCCAATACTTCAAATTCATTCATAGCTGGATTACGACGGTTCAGCACCATTTCTTTGAATGCCAATATTGCCTGTTCAGGATTTAAATCTATAATATCCGTCAGGAAGTCGTCTGCACTCTTGGCTGTCAATCCAAATGATGTGAGGTACTCTGCTGGAAAATCCTTTAAATTATTGGTAACAATGACGTTTGCATTCGTTTTTATTGCTGCTGCCAGTACATGACAATCTCTTGGATCTGGCAAATTCAAATGTTCAATCAGTACCTCATAGTTCTTAACTAGAGCATCTGGGAAAGCTTTATTTGCGCGCTGTATCCTTTTTTCAGCTTCTACTACCGAAACATCTTTGCGCAGCATAACATCTTTCCATTCGTCAAAAATATGTGCACTCCATTTTGGCGTATAAAGCTCATAATAGGCTAGCCAAAAAAGTAGATCACGAATGACAATGGGAAACACGACATTCGTATCTAAAACAGCCTTGAACCGAACACTATGAATCATACAAACCGGTTTCTTCATCGGCATTCATCATATCGATGATATGTTTCTTTTGTTCCTCTTTCATATTTTCCTTATATCTCAAGACATCTTCAAATCGGATACGGCGATGTTTCCCTACCTTCGTATAAGCAATTTCACCTCCCTCCAAAAGTTTAACCAGATGTGGTCTAGAGCAGCCAAGGATCTCAGCGGCCCTTTGTGTAGTTACCTCTGTAGCTACGGGAACTATAGAAATGGGCTTTCCCTCTCCCATTGCTTTTAGAATATCTCCCAAAAATCGAAGTGCTTTAAATGGTATTTTGATCCGATCATTCGTCTCTTCTATTTCGATCTCAGTATTATCGGACTGGATCTGTAATAACGCAGCCGCTAATGTAGTATAAGAAGCATTGGCTACTTTTTGCTCCGATTTCGTAGGACGTTGTATTTCTTCAAATATAGTCATGACATAAGATTTTATTCCACAAATATAAACGAAATAAACGAAACAAAAAAAATAAACAAAAATCAAACTTTATAAACATTAAACTTTTTGGAGGCGTCACAAAGATTAAAATTCATTCTCCCTACCTAAAATAACAACTCGGATTGTAATTTCCCCAAGTTTGAGGTCACGGAGAATCAGAAATAATAAAAGCACAAAAAGCGACTTCTTTCGAAATCGCTTTTTGTGTTATATTGAATTAAATGTACTATCGAGTACCGCCTGCCCACCAAACATTTTCAGTGTAGACGTACGCGCCATCACCATAAGCGGCCTGAACATTCGGGTTCGTTGTCGTATCATCGTTACCGTATGGTAAACGTAATGGAAATTTACCTGGGTTTTTCAACTCAATCAGGTTCTCACCATTTGCTTTCCAACGACGGATATCATTGTACATTTCTGTTGATTCGCCAGATGCACCAAAGAACGCTAGGTATTTTTGATTAGCAATCTCCTTTAATGGATTTGCGGCAAATAATGGTTTTACATTTTTATCAAAATAATTACCTGCATCACTTGCGGTCAACGTTGCTGAAGTTTCTGTTACTATACCGTTAGCCAATACTGTAGGCGCAACAAATGCAGCATTCACAGAGTTCTCCGAGTTCGCAATAGCCGCCGTTACTGCCGCTTTTAATATTGGCTCTACTTCTGACGAACTTTTACCTAATCTTTGCATCGCCTCTGCCTTCAAAAACAACAACTCATGATAGCTTAACAATTGAGTAGGAGCAGTTTGGGAAAAAACAAAAGTTGATGTTAAATAATGATATTTGACCTGAGTATTTTCTCCATTTGGTGCCAATAAATTATACGATGCTGCATTTGATGCGATATCATTTACTTGTGTCCACACACCAGTGTTTGAATTTTGTGGCGTAAAAAAATCACGGACCAAACGTGGATCTTTACGATCAATCATCTTATCCGCTAAACTCTTACTAGCAGCCAACCCATCTCTCGACCATTGAAAATCAAATAGTGGATTCAAATTACTTGCTCCATATTCATTAAAAGCAGCTTGTTCGCCAGCATTTTCAAACGATTTATTTACCTCAGAGATTACTAAATTTAATGCGGCAGTCTTATCTGACGTTACTTTCAGCAATCGCATCGCATATCTTGCTTTTAACCCATGGGCAAATTTCACCCATTTAGCAACATTTCCACGATACAGCAAATCCTGAGAGCCCACATTTCCAGATGCATGCGTATCACCTTTTGGCAAGTTTTCAATTGCCGCATCTAAATAAGCATTAATCTGTTTGTATAATTCTTCTTGCTTATCAAGTTTTGGATTACGGATTTCCAATGGCTTAAAACCTTCTGAATAAGGCACGTCACCAAACATATCAGTCAATAGCGCTAAATTGTATGCTGCCATCACCTGACCCATTCCCAACGTTGTATAATTCCCTTCTTGATTTCCTCCTGTCGAACATTTTTCGATAACCATACGTGCATCCTTTAGGGTTGTATAAACGTTACCCCAAGTATTATTAAAAGTAGATGCGCGTTGCGGCTCATTCTCACGATGCTCAGCATTCCACAATTGATTATCTGTTCCTACTTCATGTTCAACATAGGTAGAAAGATAAGTATTAAAATCTCCACCTACGTTTGAAAATGCAGTCCGAGTGATTACATCCGTCAAGATAAACTTCGCCTGTACATCACTTGGTTTGTTCACATTCTCATTGATCTTGTCCATTGCATCCTCAGAACAAGCCGTAAAGATTATCGGTGAAGCCAAAGCGCCTAAGGCCAATAATCCAACTATATTTAATTTTAATTTCATGATACTAAATTCTAGAATTTAACATTAACACCTAAACCATAGCTCGATGTTCCCGGAAGCGAGAAACGCTCAAAAGCTCCCGACATATTGGTATTACCTTGTGAAACCTCCGGATCAAACCCTTTCAGCTCAGACCATAAAATGATGTTACGTGCAAATGCATTTACGTCAACTTTGATCTTTGAGTTTTGATATACAGGATATCCCACAGCAATCTCACGCAATTTCACAAATGAAGTTCCTCGGATACCAGCCTCAGAAATATTGCTCAGACGGTTAAAGTAATCATAAGTAGATACGTTATTTACTTTTCCATTTGCATCAAAAGTAGGATTTGCGTCAATCATGATATCATTTGGTGCATACTGTCTTGGAGCGACTTCTTTAACAGCAGCTTCTTCAAATAAGAATCCATTTCCATCACGAAAATCAGCCGTTTTCTGTGTTACACCGTATACATTTAGGGTGTTTGAAGTACCGTGATACATTTGTCCACCTTGTTTCCAATCCAATACCGCCGAAAGTCTTATTTTTTTGTATTCAAAGTTGGTATTGAAACCTAGGTTGAAATCTGGGGAGACGCTACCGATTACTTTCTCTTCACCAGCTAAAGGTAGACCGTCTTTATCTACAATAATTTGACCGGCATCATTTCTTAAATAAGAAACACCATAAATTACAGGGAATTTATATCCGATACCCGCACGAACCTGTGGCTCAACGAACCCCCCCATGAAGATACTGTTTACACCTTCTTTCAACTCATCAACATAGTTGTCAATTTTAGTAAAGTTAAATGCAAAATCCCATTTGAAATCTCCTGAACGATATGGCGCAACAGCCAATGTCAACTCATGCGAATTCGTATGAATCTTACCACCATTCGTTACTAAACTGGAGTAACCGGTAGAAGCAGCCAACGGCACTTCAAAAATTTGATCCTTTACATTCTGACGGGAGAAGGTATAGTTCAAATTAATTAAACCGTTCCAGAATGTCAAATCAGTACCCAATTCAAACGCCTGTGTATTTTGCGGTTTCAAATTTGGATCGTAAACAATTGGATATGAAGTGTAAGAAGTAACACCATCACTGTTAATTGGGTAAAGGATAGGTGTACCGCTTGAGAAACCACCACCGTAAGTAGGTTTGTCAAAATAATTCTCATAATAATCACCTGCTTGCCCAACTTCAGCATACGAGGCCCTCAACTTACCCATAGTCAGCACCGAATTTTTCACTGCATCTAATTCTGTAAATACGAAGCCTGCTGAGACAGATGGATAGAAGAATGAACGGTTATTTCTAGGCATAGAAGAAACAATATCATTACGACCTGTTGCATTTAAGAACAACATGTTTCTGTAAGCCAAGGCTAAGCTACCAAAAGTACCAAATGTGCGTGTATGACGTAAGGTTTGTTCAGCAGTTACGGTAGAAGCATTGTTGATATTATCCCATCCCGGAAAATTAAAATTCATTCCATAACCGTAATCTCTTCTTCTGTTGCGGTTTACAATCTCGTTACCAACCATGGCATCAAATACCAAATCATCATTGATCTTCCAGTTGTATGCTGCCGTACCTAAAGAGTTCCACTCAGTAACAGAAAAATGATAGTTTTCTACTTCCCCTTTACCATTAGCATGACCGTATCCCCAAAGGTCGGTATAATTAGAAGTATAGGAGTCAACCCCAGCTTGATACTTCAATGTTAATTTTTGGTTTTCGCCCAAATTAGTCGCATATTGACCAAATCCATTACCAAAGAAACGTTGTGTATCTTCCGTAAATTTGTTATGTTCTGTAGCCCAATAAACTCCATCAAAACCAGTTGTACCACGATATGTATTTTGTTTGGTCGGATTGTTCAAATAAGAACTAGGAATACCCTTTAAATCATAAGAAGCAGGTGCTCCATATAAAGTAGCAATAATCCCGTTATTTGCACCGGTTTGTTTTGAGATATGAGAATTCACATAGTTACCAGTAAAACCAGTTGTCCATTTTTCTGACAATTTAGCCTCACCTGATAATTTAGCCGTGTACCGATCCATACCTGTTGAAGGAACAATACCATTAGCATTAGTAGCTCCCAAAGACATCGCATAACTGCCTTTCTCAAACCCTTGTACAATATTGAAGGAATTGTTGAATGTATTGCCTACATTAAAGAAGTCTTTCGCATTGTTGTAAACTTGAGGCGTAGCCCAAGGGTCTAAGCCTGCATTAGCACGTTGTGGTACATAATACATTCCCTCATGTTTTCCATATTGCTTGGTATAACTGTTATCAACATTTCCACCATAAATAGCATCATTTGCTAATTCAGGAATCTTTGGCCCCCAAGACATTGATGATAAATAACCAGTATTAGCACCATATTTACCATTGACCCCTTGAGCGTATGTCGTTTGAAAATCCGGAAGAACGGATACTTTGTCAAAAGAAACATTAGAATTATAGGATATCTGTGGTTTACCTTGTTTTCCTTTGCCGCTCTTCGTTGTAATAATGATTACCCCATTTGAAGCCCGCATACCATACAATGCAGATGCTGCTTGTCCTTTCAAGATGTTGATACTTTCGATATCGTTTGGATCAATGTCCAAACCTCTGGAAGAATAATCTGCTCCAGAAACAGAATTACCAGTTGATACATCAGAAGTAGATGAAATAGGTAATCCATCAACAACATATAATGGCGAGTTGTTTCCTGTAAATGAACGTGCACCACGGATTGTAATATTAGCAGATGCCCCCGGCATACCCGAGGAAGGTGTCACCTGAACCCCCGATACTTTACCTTGCAATGCCGTCGCTAGATTACTATTAGCTGCTTCAGTCAGTTTTTCTCCTTTGACTTCTTGTGTAGCATAACTCAAAGCACGTTTTTGACGCGATTGACCCATACCAGTCACAACAACCTCTTCCAGTGCATTATCGTGGTTCTCTAAAGAGACGTTGAACACAGTGCTGTTGTTGTTAACAATAATGGTTTTATCATCAAAACCAACTGAACGGAAGACAACAACTTTGCCTGCAGGTACATTCAATGAATAATTACCACTTGCATCTGTTTGCGTCGCCTGATTAGTTCCTTGTACAACCACTGTAACCCCTGGTAACCCCTTACCATCAGCAGATGTAACACGACCACTAATCTTCTTTTCTTGAGCGAATGCAACCGAAGTCAGAATCATTCCGCCAACAAGAAAACTTAGTAATGTTTGTTTCATGTTTTAGTTAGTTAATTTTATTATTTTTCTAATCCTATATATTGATATAAACTATATCCGTTAACATAACTGTCTAAACAGACATTGTTTAGACAATAAACAACAATACGCAAAATAGCGTACCGCCATTCATGGGATAACAGTTGAAAATATTATTGGGAAAGCGGGCTCTAGGTAGATGTAGAGTCAGTCCTTAGATAAATATCCAGCTGTAAATTTGCTCTTTTCAGCATTTACAGTATATAATAGTTAGTGCGATTTTTATTAGCGGTTTCAAATATAGAAAGCCTAAGTTGCTTTTACAAGTTTTTTAACATTCACTCGTAAAAACAAAAAATACCGCAACAAAGGCAGCAGTATCTTGCAAATTCAAACACAAGATTCATTTTAGAATAAAAACAATGCAAACATGCTATAAACAGAATTTTATACGGAATCAATTATATTTAACAAAACATTAACAATGTATTAAGAAATCATTAACACAAATATTTTCATATTTTTTGCAGGCAAAAAAAAGACAATTTATAACGATTCTAAAGTTGTTTTAAATCGAGTTATTTCAAAAAAGAGACTCTACCTGCTTAGGTAGAGTCTCTTTTTGTTATTTAATTCGTTCGACTAGTCGATATATTCGAATTTGGTATAAGGTACCAAAACTGATGGTATCCGGATACCTTTGTCCGTTTGATTATTCTCCAAAATCGCAGCGACAATACGTGGCAGCGCTAAGGCTGAACCATTTAATGTATGGGCTAATTGCATTTTTCCATCTGAATTTTTGAAACGCACTTTCAGGCGATTGGCTTGATAGGTTTCAAAATTGGAAACAGAAGATACTTCCAACCAACGTTTTTGCGCAGAACTATACACCTCCATGTCATAGGTCAACGCAGAAGTGAAGCTCATATCGCCTCCACATAAACGCAACACCCGATAAGGCAGTCCCAATTGTTGAAGCAAGCCTTGTACATACAGGCTCATTTCCTCCAACACCGCATACGATTTTTCCGGATGAACAATTTGCACAGTCTCTACTTTATCAAACTGGTGCAGACGGTTCAAACCGCGCACATGGGCACCATAGGAACCTGCCTCGCGGCGGAAGCATGGTGTATAAGCACAATGCTTAATCGGAAACTGGGCTTCCTTGACAATCACATCTCTGTAAATATTGGTTACTGGCACCTCTGCCGTAGGGATCAAGTATAGATTATCATTGTTGACATAATACATCTGTCCTTCCTTGTCGGGCAACTGCCCAGTAGCAAAAGCGGATTCCTCGTTAACCAAAATGGGCACCTGTACCTCTTCATACCCTTGTTCGGCTGCCTGATCCAAAAAGAAATTGATCAATGCGCGCTGCAATTTTGCGCCTTTGCCTTTATAAATCGGAAATCCTGCTCCGGCAACTTTTACACCGAGCTCCAGATCCACGATATCATATTTGTTTAACAATTCCCAATGTGGTAACGCATCTTCTGATAAAGCGGGAATCTCCCCGTTGGTTAAAACCACCTCATTGTCATCAGCACTTACACCTGCAGGAACAGATTGATGCGGTAAATTAGGCAATTGTACAATCTTATCATTCAACTCGATTTCGATTGCTCCTAATTTATCCAGCAGTTGCTTCACCTGCTCTTTATATCCGGACGATTGGGATTTAACGGCTTCAGCTTCTTCTTTTTTTCCTTGGCGCATCAGATCTCCAATCTGTTTCGCTGCCGCATTAGCTTCGCCCGAAAGTGCGTCCGATTCCGCTTGGATCTTACGGCGGTCTTCATCCAAACTGATGATTTCGTCGACCAATCCAATTTCCTTGAAATGCTTGACAGCCAATCTTTCGATAACCGTATCCCTGTTTTCACGGATATAATTTAATTGCAACATAATATAAATGTGTTATTTAAAAAATAGTGAACAAAGATAGTGAAAATTGCCGCTTTTTGGCAATAATTACAGTGATTATCCACCACACATCTTATACTATCGTAACTTCTTTACATAAATAGACATCCTGGATCGCATGGAGCAATTCCACACCTTCCTGCATCGGCTTTTGGAAAGCCTTCCGGCCCGATATCAAGCCTGTCCCACCGGCTCTCTTATTGATCACAGCGGTTTTCACGGCTTCTTGTATATCATTCTGCCCGGACGCCCCGCCCGAATTGATCAATCCTGCCCTACCGGCGAAACAGTTGAGCACCTGGTAGCGACAAAGATCAATCGGATGATCCGACGATAACTGCGTATACATCCGTTCATCTAATTTACCGTAGCTACTCTTCCCCATATTAAGGGCTTTAAAGCCACCGTTCAGCTCGGGAAGCTTTTGTTTAATGATATCCGCTTTGATCGTCACACCAAGATGGTTGGCTTGACCAGTCAAATCTGCTGCCAGATGATAGTCCTTGTCTCCTGTTTTAAATGCTGAATTTCGCAAATAGCACCATAATACAGTAGCCATACCAAGTGAATGTGCTTCTTCAAATGCTTTTGCGACCTCGATAATCTGTCGGTCAGATTCCTCTGAACCGAAATAAATAGTCGCTCCAACGGCTACCGCCCCCATATTCCAGGCTTCGCGTATCGTTCCGTACAGGATTTGATCAGCACGATTGGGATAGGTCAACAATTCGTTATGATTGATTTTGACCAAGAAAGGAATCTTGTGCGCATATTTCCGCGATACCGCGCCCAATACGCCAAAAGTCGAGGCTACCGCGTTACAGTTGCCCTCCAATGCTAATTTCACGATATTCTCCGGATCAAAATACTGCGGGTTAGGCGCAAAGGAAGCTCCGGCACTGTGTTCTATTCCCTGATCTACCGGCAATATGGACAGATATCCTGTATTGGCTAACCGACCGGTTCCAAAAAGCTGCCCTAAACTGCGTAAAACCTGTGGTGTGCGGTCACTGCTACCATATACCTGATCGATAAATGTCCCTCCGGGAAGATGGAGCATCGTTTTAGAAACCGCAGGTTTGTCAAACGCTAATAGATAATCTGCTTCTCCAGCAAGATGTGCTTGTATTTTTTCAATGTATTGCATAATTTATACGTGCATTTATATTAGAAAATAACTCCAAAAGAGGCAGAATGTTTTAGCACATATTATATAGTAAAAAAAACTTAACTTTGACCATGTTATATTTAGTTCCAACACCTATTGGCAATCTGGAAGACATGACCTTTCGTGCAGTCAATATTCTGAAAGAAGTAGACATCATCTTAGCAGAGGATACAAGGACAAGTGCTCCCCTTTTAAAGCATTTTGGGATAGATAAAAAGGTCTTTGCGCACCATCAGCATAACGAACATAAAGCGGTTTCTGAAATCATCAAATTTCTGAAAGAAGGGCAAAACATCGCCCTCATTTCAGATGCTGGGACACCAGCGATCTCCGATCCCGGTTTTTTATTGGTCCGGGCGGCTATCAAAGAGGGACTAGAGGTACAATGCCTACCCGGTGCCACCGCTTTTGTTCCGGCATTGGTCAACTCAGGCCTACCTAATGACCGCTTCTGCTTTGAAGGTTTTCTTCCTGTGAAAAAGGGACGCCAAACGCGATTAAAGGCTTTGGCGGAAGAAAAAAGAACAATGATTTTCTATGAATCACCACACCGTATCCTCAAGACAATAGAAGAGTTTATTACTGTTTTCGGAGCAGAAAGGCAAGCCTCTATCTCCAGGGAATTAAGTAAGCTGTACGAGGAAAATGTCCGCGGAACATTAACTGATTTAAAATTACACTTTGAAAACAATCCAATTAAAGGAGAATTTGTATTTTGTGTAGGTGGATTGGAATAAATTTTGACAATCTTTGATTACTAAAACGTATTTGACATGAACATGGAACAATTTGCACAGGACGGACAGGATATAAAAATCATTGAAAAATTGATTACTAAGGTCCAGGACATGCTTACTCCAGGAGAAAAAATAGATTATATCGCCGTACAGAAAAAACCGGCGGTAACAATTTTACCGGACAGTATCACCATCAGCAACAAGCGCATTTTTATGTGCGAATTTACGAAATTGGGGCTAGCGACGGATTTTGAAATTTTCGGCTGGCAGGATATTAAGGATATTGCCTTCAAAGAGGAAATCTTTGGTTCGAAAGTCACTGTCATTCCTTTTACCGGAGAGAATTTAAGTATTGACTACATTCCAAAAGTTCAGGCAAGGAAACTTTACCAATATATCAAGGCTGCTCTTGAAAACTATAAAAAAGCTGAGTTGGCCGCTGAAAAGGAAAAGATCGTCATTGCGCCAAGCAGTTCCCGGGAGACCGTTGTTGAGAAGGCTGAACCCAGCCAGCAAGCTCCAGCTCCGACGGCAACACCGGCACCGGTCATTACTCCTCCGTCCCCCGCGGTACAACCTGCGGCATCTGCTCCGGTTACACCGCCGGCGGCTCCCGTTCCGGTTGCTCCGATAGTAGAGGAGGAAGATGATGAAATTACATTAAAACTGAAAAAACTAAAAACACTCTTCGACAAGCAATTGATCACTCAGGACGAATACGAGCAAAAGAAAAGAGAAGTTTTATCCAGTTTATAAAATAGGTGGGTATTGTGAAGAATAACTATTTATTGGCACTTTTAAGTGCCTTTTTATTGTGGTTGGGGTGGCCTCCCATCCCCTATTCCAGCCTGCTGCTCTTTATTGGGTTTATACCCCTATTGGTTGCACTGGAAAACATCATCCGTAGCGAAACAATTAAAAAAAAAGGAAAGAAGATTTTTCTAACGGCGGGTCTAATGGCTGTTGTCTGGAATACGGCATCCATTTACTGGGTATATAATTCCATCTCGGCAGTTATGCCTCCTTTTGCGGCAATTCTGATCAGCTTAATCCCTTTCTGCCTGGGGGCAGCTTTAATGGCTCTTGCGTTTTTCCTGTATTATCGATTAAGGCGTAAAACTTCACTGCTATTATCCCTATTTGGATTGATGGGGTTCTGGATCAGCTATGAATTTCTACACGCCTCCTGGGACCTGGCATTTCCATGGATGACTTTAGGAAACGGTTTTGCCAACTTTCATCAATTGATCCAATGGTACGACATCACCGGTGTATACGGCGGATCTATATGGATCTGGCTGGTCAATATTTTGGTTTTTGTGCTTTATCTCAATCGAAAAGGGATCTACCAGCTCAAAAACAGACTTGTCCCTATCTTTTGCCTGCTGTTGGTCACAGTGGTTCCCACGGCCTATTCTTTGGTTCGTTATTTCAGCTACGAGGAGCATCAAAATCCAGCCCAGGTCGTGGTCGTACAACCGAACGTGAATCCTTACGTCAAGTTTCGGATCAGCCCTGAAGAACAATTGAACACCTTGTTTTCTCTTTCTAATTCCGTAGCGAAACCAAACACGGAGTTTTTTATCTGGCCTGAAACTGCCCTTTCACAAAATGGTGATTTTGATGAAGAAAATCTTCGTGAGACTTATTCCTATCAACGGATTCTGCAATTTTTGGATCGGTACAAAAACGGTAATGTCTTATCGGGTATAGAGAGTTATCAATTATATAATTATGCGAAGACAACGACCGCACGTGAAATTGCGCCTAATATTTACCAGGACAACTTTAACGCGGCAACATTGATCGATTACTCATCCAAACTGCAATTTTATCATAAATCCAAATTGGTCCCTGGTGTGGAACAGATGCCCTTTGGCGCGGCGATGAATTTTTTAAAACCCTTATTTAAAGCTTTTGGTGGCACGACAGGCGGTTATGGGAAACAGGCCGAGCCTTCGGTTTTCTATGCCCAGAGTGGTATCGGTGCTGCCCCGGTCATTTGCTACGAATCCATCTGGGGTGACTATGTGGCGAAATATGTAAAAAAAGGGGCTCAGTTTATCGCGATCATTACCAATGACGGCTGGTGGGGCAATACTTCGGGGAAAGACCAGCATCTGCAATATGCCAAACTAAGAGCCATTGAAAATAGACGCTGGGTTGCCCGATCGGCAAATACTGGGATATCCGGTTTTATCAATCAACGCGGTGATATTGTACAGCAGACAAAATGGTGGGTACCCGCCGCATTGAATCAGGAAATCAATTTAAACGAGGAAATTACAGCATATACCAAAACTGGCGATATCGCTGCTTACCTAGGCTTAGCAATCGCTCTGGCTGGATTTTTTATATTGGTAAAAAAACGACCAAATTCTGATTAAAATAAGTCATTTAATGCATTTGATTTACTTTTGAGATTTGTAATTTTGCACCATGCAAGTATATTTTGACAATGCTGCGACTACAGCCTTAGATCCTGAAGTTATTAAAGTAATGGTAGATGTCATGGATAACAACTTTGGAAATCCATCTTCTATTCACAGTCACGGAAGACAAGTAAAAACAATCGTAGAAAAAGCACGGAAAACGATCGCCAACCTACTCCATGTATCTCCGGCAGAAATTTTCTTTACTTCGGGGGGCACCGAAGCCGACAATATGGCCATCGTACGTTCGATCACGGACTTTGGCATCACGCATGCGATCACTTCACCAATAGAACACCATGCCGTCCTGCATACGCTGGAAGAGCTTGAGAAGGCGGGAAAAGTTCATCTTGATTTACTCAATGTAGACAGTAAAGGTAATTTAGACCTTAATCAACTGGAGGAGCTCTTAAGTAGCAATCCCCGTACTTTTGTTTCTATTATGCACGCCAATAATGAAATCGGCAACCTTAATGATATCCAACGTATATCGGAATTATGTCAGCGATACAATGCCGTATTTCATTCCGACACGGTACAGACCATGGGGCATTATCCGCATGATCTGGGGCAGCTTAAAATTGATTTTATTACTGGTGCAGCCCATAAGTTTCACGGTCCGAAAGGCGTAGGTTTCCTCTATATCAACGCTAATAACAAAATCAAACCATTGATTTATGGTGGCGCCCAGGAACGGAATATGCGTGGCGGCACCGAAAATGTTTATGGGATAGCTGGTCTCGCGAAAGCGTTGGAACTGGCCTATGAACATATGGATGAGCACCAAGCTTATATTCAAGCCCTTAAATCATATATGATTGAAGAGTTACAAAAAGCTATTCCGGATATCGAATTCAATGGCGTTGTCGAACCAGAAAAATCTTTATACACGGTACTGAATGTCTCTTTCCCTTGCAGTGATCTTGCCGATATGTTATTATTCAATTTGGATATAGCGGGCATATCCTGTTCCGGTGGAAGCGCCTGTAGTTCGGGGACCGATATTGGCTCTCATGTGCTTGGGGCAATCAAAACAAATGCTGACCGGCCTTCGGTGAGATTCTCCTTTTGCAAGAACAATACTAAAGAAGAAGTGGATTTTGTTGTGTCAACTTTAAAAGAACTTTGTTCAAAAAGTAGATAGAACTGTGGGAATATAAAAGCAAAAAAAATCCGAAGAGAATTCTCTTCGGATTTTTTTTGCTTTTATCTAAATATTATATCCCGCGGCAAATTTCAATTCTTCGTCAGTACATAGTATTTGGAAATATCACCCGTAATATCATTACCTGATAGATCCAATTGACTCAAGATATGATTGCCCAATTTGAATTTATAATCGACACCATCCAACGTGATTATATTTTCATCCAATTTCCACTTTCCCTCGCGCACAAAAACATCATCGCTTTTGTTAAGATATTTGGACGAGTATTTATAGGTATTGTCTTTATGTAAAGAAATAAGCGTCTCTATACCGTCGCAATCCGCACAAGGCATCACCCCTTTATATTCTCCGATCACAATTTCAGCTTTGTCTCTTCCTTTTAATTCCTGCAAATTATCTTTATAGGCAGCCACACTCTGTTTCGGATTATCACACCCTCCTAATCCAATCATTACCATCACTCCTACTGTCCAAATAAACCTTTTCATCTCTTTCCAAATTCAAAAAATCAGCATCTAATAGTTACACCCTTAAAATTCATAACAAATTAGATACCAAAAATTTAGAAAGAACTAAAAATCATCATCTTCGTCTTCGTCCAAAAATGATAAAGCGCCCTGTAACTCGCCCAAGGCATGGAAATTGCGGCTTTTACGTGCAATATCAATTCCCTGTTTATATGTTTTGATCGCAAGCTCCTGTTTGTCCAGTTTTTCGTATAATTTTCCCAGATGATAATATGTTCCGACGTAGTCCGGATGGCTATTGATCAGCTTCTCAAATCTGTCTAAAGCTTCCTGCTCATTATTTTGTTTCAGGTACTCTGCAGCAATGGCATATTTTAAAAAAGGATCTTCAGGGCTCTCTTTCAAAAATTCGTTGAGTTGATCCAATCGTGTTGACATATCTTTTTTATTTCAAATTTAACTAAAATTGGGCTCATCTGTAAACAATTATTTTATAGCGCCCGCGTTTCGATACTATAAATTATCCGATCAATCCACCTGTTTCTCTTTCATTTTTCACGTAGAGCAAGTGTTAGTTAACACTTTAGGTTTCTTTGTGCTGGCTCGGCCCTTCGCTATCGAGCAATAACTCCGCAACAGAGATATGCTATCAAAAATACTATGCAAGCATACAAAATGACACTATGCTGACGGTTTGTTTTTATTGAAAAAATACATGTAGAATTTAGAAAAATTTATTAAAAAAAGCACGAAGCAGGCTATAAATTACAAATACAATAAAATAATAAGCAAAAAATCATTATAAATTAAAAATAATACAATAACAAAAACCTGAGGTAAACCAAAATTTTAAGCGGTTGGGGGCTTTTTATTTGGGAGAAAATATGGTAAGTTTGGGTAAAACCAATCGTATATGAAAATATTAGTTTGTATAAGTAATGTCCCTGACACTACATCGAAGATCACTTTTACAAATGACAACACTGCCTTTAATACAACTGGGGTGCAGTTTATTATAAACCCTTATGACGAGATTGCCCTTTCGAAGGCAGTTGAATTAGCTGAAGGAGGAAAAGGTACAGTGACTGTCATCAATGTTGGAGATGCATCAACCGATGCGACCATTCGCAAAGCATTGGCTATAGGCGCTGACAATGCAGTACGTATTAATGCCATTCCGAGAGATGCTTGGTTTGTTGCCAATCAAATCGCAAATTACGCCAGAGACAATGCTTTTGACCTTATTTTAACTGGACGGGAATCCATTGATTATAATGGTGCACAAGTTGGTGCAATCGTTGCAGAATTACTGAATATACCATCGGTATCCATTGCCAAGAAGATCGATATCGCTGCTGATGCTGTCAGTATTGAACGTGAAATAGAAGGTGGCAAAGAGGTGTTAACCGCCAAACTTCCAATTGTTATTGGTACAGCGGAAGGAGTCGCAGAGCCTAAGATACCTAACATGCGTGGTATTATGAGCGCACGGACCAAACCATTGGATGTGCTGGAACCATCCGCAGTTGATACGCTTTCCCACATTGTTAATTATGAGACTCCAGCTCCACGCGGCACTGTAAAACTCGTTGATGCGGCAGAAGTTGAGAAACTGGTTTCGCTGTTACATGATGAGGCCAAAGTTATTTAATCATTAAATTCCGAAAAAACTATGTCAATACTTGTATATGTAGAAAATACCGATGGAAAATTCAAAAAGTCTGCTTTTGAAGTCGTTTCTTATGCGAAAGCCATCGCCGATAATACTGGCACCGACCTTATTGCCATCTCGATTGGCAATGTCGCACAGGATGAACTTGCTACACTGGGCAACTATGGTGCATCAAAGGTACTAACGGTCAATACTGATCAGCTTTCTTCCTTTGTCAACCAGGCTTATGCGAGCATTATCGCAGAAGCTGTCAAAAGCACAGGCGCGAATCTGCTTGTACTTTCCAACTCATTTTCTGGCAAAGGACTTGCTCCCCGTATTGCCGCAAAGCTTCACGCGGCACTAGCTGACGGCGCTTTGGCTCTGCCGACCATCGAAGGTAAAAAATTAACCGTCAAAAAGACCGCATTTTCAAATAAAGCATTTGCTACAGTGGAATTGACCGCAGCGATCAAAGTGATCGCTTTAAATCCCAATGCTTATGAAACCAAGGAAACTGGAGGTACTGCCGTTGTTGAACCTTTTACAGCCAATATTGCGTCCACGGACTTCTCGACAATTGTTAAAGAAATTGTTCGCGCAACAGATAAAGTTTCCCTCCCGGAGGCAGAAATCGTTGTCTCTGCTGGCCGTGGACTAAAAGGTCCGGAAAACTGGGGGATGATCGAAGAACTTGCAGATGTCCTTGGCGCAGCCACGGCATGTTCCAAGCCTGTGTCTGATGCAGGATGGCGCCCACATTCCGAACACGTCGGCCAAACGGGTATCGTTGTAAGTCCCAACCTCTATATTGCCATCGGGATCTCCGGCGCTATTCAACATTTAGCCGGTGTTAGCTCTTCAAAAACAATTGTCGTGATCAACAAGGATCCTGAAGCACCATTCTTTAAAGTTGCGGATTACGGTATCGTTGGTGATGCCTTTGATATCGTCCCCAAATTGACACAGGCTCTAAAGGCTTACAAAGGTCATTAGGATTTACCGCATATTTTCCTCCCCATTCATTCAAAACATGATTGGGGATTTTTTATTTACCCTTTAACTAATTGCAATTTCCCCAATTAAAAAGGCCGGCATCAGCAAGGGAGATCGATAAATTTGTTTCACACGGAACGTAATTATAATTGCATATAAAAGCAAATTTATCTAAGTTTGTAGACCGCTTTGGAATTAAAATGAAGAAAATCAGATTAGATATCGTTGGTTTATCCTATAGTCAAACGCAATCTGGGGCTTACGCCCTTGTATTGGGAGAAGTGGAGGGCAACAGAAGACTGCCCATCATTATTGGTAGCCATGAAGCTCAAGCCATCGCTATTCGGATAGAAAAAATGATTCCAAGCCGTCCCCTTACGCACGACCTGTTTCAGTCTTTTGCAGAATCTTTTGGCATTAAACTCGTTGAAGTACTCATCTACAATCTGATTGAAGGCATTTTTTATGCAAAGATTATTTGTTCTGACGGCAATAAGATGGTCGAAATTGATGCGCGGACTTCCGACGCGGTTGCTTTGGCCGTTCGTTTTGAAGCACCAATTTATGCCTATGAATTTATTATGTCATCTGCAGGAATTATTATTGAGGGACATGAATTCGCATTTTTGGAAAATCTGGACAAAGCCAACAAGGTTCAAGATCCCAGTATGGTCGAGGTCGAAGAGAAGACTCCTTCCAAATCCGCTAACAACCCTTTTTCTTCGTTGACAGATGAACAATTGGAGCAGGCGCTCAACCAGGCATTAACGGAAGAGAACTACGAACAAGCCGCGTTGATTAGGGATGAAATTTCCAAAAGAAAATAACTCCTCTCATTAAAGCGAAACAAAAACTCTAAATAATATCGTTTTATGTCTATTAAATTAAGATTGACCATTATGAGCTTCTTTCAGTTTTTTGTCTGGGGAGCATGGTTGATTACAATAGCTAACTATTGGTTTGGCACAAAGCAATGGGATGGTACACAATTCGGCGCTATCTTCGCGACAATGGGAATAGCTTCGCTATTTATGCCAACATTGATGGGGATCATTGCTGACCGCTGGATAAATGCTGAAAGACTCTATTTTTTCCTTCATTTATCTTATGCTGCTGTTCTTTTCTACCTACCACAAGTCAATGATCCCAATACTTTTTTTTATGCGATGCTCGCAGCAATGTGTTTCTATATGCCGACATTGGCTCTATCCAACTCAATTGCCTATACCGCATTGAATGAAAACAACTATGATCTGGTCAAAGCATTCCCTCCTATCCGTGTCTTCGGAACCGTTGGATTTATCGTAGCGATGTGGATCACAAATCTGACAGGTAACAAAGCGACAGCATACCAATTTTATATTGCGGGAACAGCGGCCTTAGCTTTGAGTCTCTATGCCTTTACATTACCGAAATGCCCACCGAAAAAATTACAGCAGGAAAGTGCATCTTGGACACAATTGTTGGGGTTAGAAGCCTTTAAATTATTTGGAAACTATAAAATGGCACTGTTCTTTATATTTTCCATGTTCTTAGGAGCCGCATTGCAGTTGACCAACGCATATGGAGATGTATTTTTGGACGAATTTAAATTCTATCCAAAATTTGCGGAATCTTTTGTTGTGAAATACTCAACGATCATCATGTCGATTTCGCAGATATCAGAGACACTTTTTATTCTGGCAATCCCATTTTTCCTAAAAAGATTTGGTATCAAAAAAGTCATGTTGATCTCTATGTTTGCCTGGGTATTACGTTTTGGGCTATTCTCATTTGGAGACCCTGCTGGCGGCCTATGGATGATTGTACTTTCCTGTATCGTTTATGGAATGGCATTTGACTTTTTCAATATCTCAGGCTCTTTGTTTGTTGAGACATCCACAACATCAAGTATACGTAGTTCTGCTCAAGGCTTATTTATGATGATGACCAATGGTTTCGGAGCAGTATTCGGCAGTTTTGCATCGGGATGGATTATCGACCATTATTTCACAAAAAGCTTTCAGAATGGGCAGGATCTGGCCAACTACCTGGATACAAATATCAATGATATGCATTTCCTGAATTTCTTAAAAGAGAAAAGTATCGCACTGTTGCCTGATGGTACCCTGAACAATAATATTATGCTCAAGGACTGGCATGACATCTGGCTAGCCTTTGCCATCTATACACTGATTATCGCAGTACTTTTTGCAATATTCTTTAGACATAAACATGAGCGCGAGCCGCTCAATTCAAAATAACAAAAAGCCGCAAATGCGGCTTTTTGTATATTTGCAGGATGCAAAATACATCGGGAATTGTTAACGGATTCTCAATCCCAAATTTACAACTGGACTTTTCAATGGATTAACAAGCTAGGGCTGACATACACAAATGCATGCCCTTAATGGTGCGTCAATTAGCATCAACCGAACATGGTGTACCTATCGAACTGTATTTCTTTGTCAATGACATACGGTGGGAATATTATGAAGATATTGTCTCCGATGTTTTTGATCACCTCTTTGCGGCCACAAAATATTTCGACCTTGAGATATTCGAAAATCCGGCTTCGGATGATTTCAGGCAATTTGTCCGGAAACAACAGATCAATATATTGAATTTGTAAAAAAGAAACTGAGATCCATAAAAACAGTGAAAGGTAATCCGGGGAGATTACCTTTTCACTTTAAAAACAAACTAAATTTTCAGACGTGTTTCACAACAGATCTACACATTAACCCTAACTCTTTATGAATCAAAAATTACTCTACACAAATATAGGACTGTTATGTTAAGTCCATCTTAAGGGAACTTTAAACTTAAAACAATTCGACAAATAGTTATTTAAACTATTTATTTCACTGGATTTACCGTTCAATAAACAACTTCGTTCAACCTTAAATTTAACGTTCTGCATCCTAATCCCCCCTATAGCAATCTAAGTCTGTTCCCAAAATATTGATATGCCAATTTCAACAACAAGAAAAGGCAACCTGACGATTGCCTTTTGTCGTATAAAAACTATGTATTTAATTATTCCACAACAATACTTTTCGTCGCAAAATGTTCCCTGTTGAACATATCAACTGCTTTAATTTCTAACTGATATTTCCCGGCTTTAAGTTTAGGCAAATTTGTCATCCACAAATGACTTGATTTTTCGGGATTAGATGGACGGCGCGTCGTTATCAATTGCTCAGCCGTATCGTATTTCGCTAAGGATTTTAAGAATGCGGGATCACTTTCATTCACATATTCCATCGCTTTCCAGTCCCCTTGGTTGATTCTGTAGGATACCTTATCACCTTCTTTGCCAATGAAAAAATTTGCGTAGATCGGGTATCGTTTTGTATACTTTTCGGGCACTACTGATGCGCCATACACGTCAATCTGATAGCTTGCAGGTTGACCGACCACTTTATAGTCAAAGCGATATTGATTGCCCTCAATTTTCAAAATTGCGTAGCCTTTTGGCGTACCGTCACGCATGGTGGAAACAGGGATTCCTTTTGCATTCAGTTCACCTGAATACCAGTCTCCGGATGTCGTACCGACATTATATTCGTGGTGCGCATGCGCTTGTTTCCAGCCATCTTTCTGTCCATAAAAATATTGACGTTGGAAATGCGTGTGTGCCGATAGTGAAAGCGTGTGCTGAAAGGGGGCCAAAATATCAAAAAGACGCTGTCTGTCTTCGTTGCGGAATACATTTGAATTTTCATGATACAGTGGAATATGAAACGATAGGACAATTAATTTATCTTTATCCACCTGTTTTAGATCATTCTCAACAAAATCCAACTGATCTTTCCGAAAACCACCTAAATACCCTTTTCCGGTACGAGGATTAGGGTAAATGATATCATCCAATACAATAAAGTGGGCATTCCCGTAATTAAAAGAGTAATTATTGGGACCAAAAGTACGCTCAAAAGACTCATCAGAAAGGCTGTCGGTTTTGGCATCGTAATTCATGTCATGATTTCCCATAACATTATACCAAGGTAGCCCCATGGTAGAAATAACCGATTTATATTTTGGTTGAAGAGAAAGGTCATCACCGACCAAATCTCCTAGACTGATTCCAAATTTGGCAACAGATTTATCTGCGATTTCATTGATGATACCATCTTTAAAAAATCCCAGCTCTTCTTCTGTGTATGCCTGTGGGTCGCCAAAGACAAATGCCGAAAAATTGGGTTGTTCTTCTTGTTGATATAAAGCGAAGTTTATGGCAGATGGAATCTTCCCCGTAGGCGCCACGCCGGGATATTTGGAAGCTGGACTTCCATTGGCCTTATGGATATAATAGAATTTGGGATGATTATTATCGTCTAAGGGTACTGCATATCCCGAAGGTTTAACAACAAAAATAATATTATCATTTCCGGCCGGCAGTTGATAGTTCCCATCTTTATCAGTAATGACAACTTCGCGACCGTTGCTTACGGAAACAGATGCTATTCCTTTTTCATTCTTATCCAATTTTCCATTTTTGTTTATATCCAGATAAACTTTTCCCTTTGCAAGTTCCTGTGCTTGTAGTGTCTGGGCTAGTGCTAAAGAAATAGCCAATGCAAAAAATGTTTTCATATCGAACGTTGATTTTGCCGCTAAAGTACCCTATTCCCATTAAGACAAGATCAATTGTATATAAAGAATTTGTAAATAGAAGCCCGTATCAGGTTGTTATCCCAATGTCCATTAATTAAGCCGACGGCACAACCATACCTCTGAAATAGCTGATCTATAGAAACAATAAAAGCTCGTTTTAAGAAAAGGCAACATTAAATAGCAAAAAAAAGAGGGAAAAAGCTCCTTGGCTTCTCCCTCCTCAATAAGTATAAATAGCGTTATTATCTAGCCTGAGCCGTTGCCAACATCCGGTTTACTTCGTCTATCATAGATTTAGCAGCATCATGCATCCTCGGGTTACCCGCAAAATCCGCATCTAAGGTGACACGCTTGGACTTATCTTTGTAATTATATTCCAGGTAGAAGCGAGGTACTTTCGAATTTGTAGAATCTTTCTTCCATTCCGGACCTGTCATATCCGTATCCAAATTCCAAAAACCAAGTTCCATTGCCTTGCGGTGCAAATACAATAGATCATCTTTTGTGAACTTGACAGTATCCCTAATTAATGAATCTTGTTTGTCTAAATATTTATAGATACGCGTTTTCGAATTATATTCATTGACCATGTGGTTCGGTTCGCCATATTTAAATTCAATTGATTCAAAATCAGCAAAACGGAACGGTGCATTTTTAATCATATTGCTGTAGTAGTAAACACAATACATTAAAAATGGCACAATAATACAAAGGCCTAGAAAAATCTTTTTACTCTTTATTGTCATTTCTATAAAATTTTGACAAAAATAAGGATTTATATAGGGTATAAAAGTTTATATCAAGATATGACATAAAACCTACATGGATGTTGTCCGGTTAGATCTTCGGAGAACCCGCATCCACAAAGGTTTTGGCATACCAGCTATCTGTCAGATCTGATATAATAACTCCCTTGCGCGTGGAGACATGGACGAATTTGTTATTGTGTAAATACACGCCCACATGGTCAATTCCATTTTTGCCAAAAGAGAAAAAAACCAAATCTCCTTCTTCCAATTTTTCAGGCTTTTTTCTTTTCACAATGCCCTCCATATCACGTGATGTTCGTGGCAGGTTGCCTTTATAAACTTCAATGTACAAGAGGTTAACGAACCCCGAACAATCCACGCCATTTTTAGTCTGTCCTCCCATTCGATGTGGTATCCCCATCCAGTCGTCAATAAATGAATAAAGCTGCGGATTTAACTTTTTTGTGTTTACATTCAATAGCGAAGCATAATTATCAAGGCGGGATCCCGAAAAGGTTTTTCCACGTGCCGAACTTGCATCAGTCAACACCGAGCCGCTCGAGGAGTGTGAACGGGATGTAAGTACTTTTTTCTTTGTTGAACAACTGCTCAAGAATAATAGCACGCTTAAAAAAAAGATAAAATAAGGCTTGACAATCATTATGTTCGATTTATTTTCCGGTATAACAAACTTAAATAAATAACCCTTTGTATACAATATTTTCGCTGCTTTCGTAAAAAACAATTTACCCATTCCCTCTTTTTTTAATAAAATGCTCAAAGGATTATTTCCATCCCGTTAATGTGCTCTACCCACTGATCTCCAGTAATGTCTTCAACTCGATTATCCATTTTCCTTTACAAGAACGTCGGATCAGAAAAAGAATTGTTCAGAAATCGTAACTTTGACCCCTAATTTATTTGCGAATGGAAAAATTAAAAGGTGCGTTAGCTGTCTTTTTAGGTGCGAGCAGTTTTGGAATATTATCAACGTTTGTTAAAAAAGCATATGGCCAAGGGCTTACTTTAGGTGAGGTAACAGGGATTCAGGTATTGTTTGGCATGCTCATACTTTGGCTTATCTTTATTGCCATCAAATTATTTTCCCGCAAAACCTTTCAATCTTCAACTAAAAAATCTTCATGGATCAAAATTTTAATCAGTGGCACTTCAACAGGCTTAGTAAGTATTTTGTATTACAAATGTGTACAGCTGGTCCCGGCCTCCTTAGCCATTGTCCTACTCATGCAATACATATGGATCGGTGTTGTTATTGAGCTTATCTTTTTCAAGGTAAAACCGTCAAAGAACAACCTAATTGGCATTGGCATTGTCCTGATTGCGACATTGTTGGCAACAGGATTAATTGAGAAAGGATTAAAGGACCTCAACTTAACGGGGCTGTTATTTGGACTTTTGGCAGCTACGGCTTATTCTGTATTCATGATCGTCAATGGCCGTGTAGGCAATGATTACCATCCGATCCAAAAAAGCGCAATTATGGTAACTGGTGCCTGCCTATTAGTTTTCACGTTATTTCCGCCGAACTATTTGTTCAACGGTCAATTTGATACTAATTTCCTGCATTTTGGGTTGATCCTATCTTTATTTGGTACAGTTATCCCCCCCTTGCTGTTTGCCTATGGCTTACCAAAAACAGGTTTCTCGTTGGGAGGGATTTTGAGTTCAGCAGAATTGCCTGTGGCCACCTGCATGTCCTATTTTATCCTTCATGAATCTGTTTCATCTGTGCAGTGGGTCGGTGTTCTTTTGATCCTAGGGACTGTGATCTGGTTAAATGCTGCGAAGAGTAGTACCCTTTAATTCAACCTAAAGTTTATTTCAAGAGATGGTCACGCGCATGCCATATGGCGGATTTGATAGAAAATCAAGGATAATCGAAAGCTGTGAATATGGAGCTGTACATCAACAAAAAAGGGCGATTTTCTATAAGATCGCCCTTTTTTGTTGATATATAAGTCTTAAAAAACTAATGTGCCAATGTTTCAGGAACCTCTTCTACCTCTACTTCGCAGGTATCCGTAACTTCCATAAATTTGACTGGCACGACCTCATTGACCAGCAATGGATCATATAAAGTTCTTACTTTGACATAATTTTTGGAAAAACCATGCATATAACCATCTTTTTCATCTGCTTCAAATAGGACATCACCCTGAGCACCAAGCTGTGTTTCATAAAATGCGCGACGTTTCTTCTCCGAAAGAATATGCAACATCTTGCTTCTATCACTACGTTGCGCTCCGGGTACAGCTCCCTCCATTTGTGCTGCGATGGTGTTTTCGCGCTCCGAATAGGTAAATACATGCAGATAGGAAATATCCAGATCGTTCAGAAAATTATAGGTATCTATAAAATCCTCCCGTGTCTCACCCGGAAAGCCAACAATCACGTCAACGCCTATGCAACAGTTGGGCATTAACGACTTGATAAATTCTACCCGTTCGGTATATAACTCCCGTTTATATCTCCGGCGCATCAAACCCAGAATTTTGTTGCTTCCAGACTGCAATGGCATGTGGAAATGTGGAACAAATCTTTTGGATTGCGCTACAAATTCGATGATATCGTTTGAAAGAAGATTAGGTTCTATTGAAGAAATACGTATCCGATCGATGCCTTCAACCTCATCCAGTGCTTTCACCAAATCCAGAAAGCGATCTTCGCGTTTTCCATCCCTGATACCAAAATCACCGATATTAACTCCTGTCAACACAATCTCTTTTACACCTGAAGCGGCAATTTCTTCAGCCTGTCTGACGATCTCTTCAATCTTTCCTGAACGGCTGGCACCGCGTGCCAGGGGAATTGTACAGAATGTACAGGAATAATCACATCCATCCTGAACTTTTAAAAATGTACGTGTACGATCACCAATGGAATAAGCTGACACAAATTGGTTGGTCTCATCAATAGGGCCATTAAAAACAATTGTTTTTTCCTGCTTGGTCAAATCATTGATATGCTCAATGATGTTAAATTTCTCTGCAGCCCCCAGTACCATATCCACGCCCGGTATATCCGCAATTTCTCTTGGTTTTAACTGGGCATAACACCCTACAATAGTAATATAGGCATTCGGAGAGTGCTTTAGCGCTTCCTTGACCACTTTTCTACACTTCTTGTCCGCGTTGTCCGTTACAGAACATGTATTGATTACATAAACGTCCGCACGGCTATTAAAAGCGGTGGTATCATAGCCCGCATCCTTAAATAAACGTCCAATGGATGATGTCTCCGAATAATTCAGTTTACACCCAAGTGTATAAAAAGCTACTTTTTTATTCTCCATAATATTTTGCAAAATTACATTTTTTTTCAGTAACCCCTCTTATCATTTTGAGTTTTGACTTTCTCGTTATAAGGATTTTCCTTAGTTTTGACTATCTTGAAAGGATGGACGTGTCAGAAGGTTTAACCTACGTATTCAACGATTCGGGATTAAACGTTTAAAAATTAAAATTTACAGATGAAACAATATTTAGATTTACTCAAACATGTATATACGAATGGTGTTGTAAAGACAGACCGTACCGGAACAGGTACCAAAAGTGTCTTTGGGTATCAGATGCGTTTCAACCTTCAGGAAGGATTCCCTTTAGTAACGACAAAGAAACTGCACCTCAGATCAATTATTCACGAGCTGATCTGGTTTTTGAAAGGCGAAACCAATATTCAGTATTTAAAAGAAAACGGCGTAAGTATTTGGGACGAATGGGCTGATGAACAGGGTAACCTAGGGCCTGTATATGGTTCGCAATGGCGTTCTTGGCCAACACCCGACGGCCGTCACATTGATCAGATCGCGCAGGTTATCAATCAGCTAAAAAATTCACCGGATTCGCGTCGTATCATTGTATCGGCATGGAATGTCGCTGAAATCGAACATATGGCTTTACCTCCCTGCCATGCTTTCTTTCAATTTTATGTCGCTCCGGCACAGCCAGAGAAGGGGATTATGAAGCCGCAGTTGTCCTGTCAGCTTTATCAGCGTAGTGCGGACATTTTTTTAGGTGTACCTTTCAATATCGCATCCTATGCCCTATTAACCATGATGGTGGCCCAAGTCTGTGATATGGAAGCAGCCGAATTTATCCATACATTGGGTGATGCGCATATCTACAGCAATCACTTTGAGCAAACCGAACTTCAATTGAGCCGTGATCCAAAGCCATTGCCACAAATGAAGATAAACCCAGAGGTCAACAATATCTTTGATTTTAAATTCGAAGATTTCGAACTGCTAAATTATGAATCCCATGCGCATATAAAAGCACCGGTTGCGGTTTAGGAAAACCATTAAAAGTTTTCCCACACATCGCACCGCCAAGAATTTACACCACGAATTTACACGACACAAAAATGAGTAACCCAACGATCACATTAATCGTAGCTGCATCGGAAAACAATGCAATTGGTATCAATAACCAGATGCCTTGGCATTTGCCAAATGATTTTAAATATTTTAAAAGAAATACCGTTGATCACTCTATCCTGATGGGTAGAAAAACCTTTGATGCCATAGGCAAAGCATTACCTGACAGAAGGAATATTGTCATTACACGTAATGCCGATTTTCAGGGGGAAGATATTGATGTCGCCAATAGTATCCAAGAGGCGCTTTTATATTGCCGCGACGAACGTGAGGTATTTATTATTGGCGGTGCAAATATCTATCAACAGGCCTTACCGCTAGCAAACAAAGTGCTTTTGACACGTGTGCATACGACAATCCAAGGGGATGCATTCTTTCCCGAGCTCTTTTCTGAAGAATGGGACTTGGTTTCTTCAGAAGCGCATCAGGCCGATGATAAGCATGCGTTCAACTATACCTTTGAAGTGTATAATCGCAAATAGCCAATCGGATGTTAAAATGTTTATCTCTTGTTTTCATTCTACTGATGTCCAATACCTACGCTCAAAAGATTGACACGATATACCTGGAAAAATTACTTCAGAGTCGCCCTGATCTATTTCAACGAATATTAAATCATCCGACCAAAAACGAGATCCAGATCTTGTACACTCAAATTGATCGCGATCAATCCAATGTTCCGCATTTCAGGTCTTATAGTTATCGGCTAAATCCCAATTGGTATTTCTATCCAGCAAGCACCGTAAAATTACCAACGGCAATCTTAGCATTGGAAAAAATTAATGATTTGCATATTGAAGGATTAACTAGAGATACCCCCCTGCGCATAGATTCTGCTTTTGAAAAGCAAACCAAGGTATCCATAGATGAATCTGCGGCCAACGGGCTGCCATCTATCGCCCAATATGTCAAAAAAATATTGTTGACCAGTGACAATGATGCTCAAAATAGATTGTTCGAATTCATTGGCCGTGCCGAATTAAATGCAAAACTCAAAAAACAGGGCACAAAATACAGCCGAATTGTCAACCGCCTTGCTATTGGTGACAAGGGAATTTGGGCCAAGCATACCAACCCGTTCACTTTCTATCAGGGCGATCATATCCTCTATCAGCAAAAAGCGCAATTCGACCCCAAGGATTATGATATCAAGTTAGCAAATACCCTGCAGGGGAAGGGCTACATGAATGATAAGGATCAGCTTATCCATGAACCATGGAGCTTTGAAGGTTTAAATGTGTATGCGTTGGAGGACCAACAATTGATCCTAAAAAAATTATTATTTCCGGAAGCATTCAAAAGCAAAGACAGATTTAATTTAAAAAAGGAAGATTATAACCTACTCTATGACTACATGTCCCGCTATCCATTTGAATCGGACTTTCCAAAATATGACCCCGTAGAATTCTGGCCTACTTATAGCAAATTGCTGTTCTATGGTCGTGAAAAAGATACCGTGCTGAATCCTAATATCCGAATTTTTAATAAATATGGCGATTCCTATGGTTATAATATTGATAACGCTTATATTGTAGATTTTGAACATGGCGTTGAATTTCTCCTTGCCGTAGTAGTTCAGTCGAATGAAAACGGTATTTACAACGATGGTATTTATGAATACGAGACCGTCACTTATCCATTTTTGAAAAACATCGGTCAGCTTCTCTACCAAGAAGAGCTAAAACGAACAAAAAAAATCAAACCCGATTTGTCCAGGTTTGATTTCAGAAAATAACAGAAAAACGGCTTTCAGAATCTGAAAGCCGTTTTTCTATATGGGATATTTTAGTTAATTCAGGCCGAGAGACCTTTCAAAGATAGCAATCCACCTGTCCTATTTGACAGATAGCAAAGCGCTTTCGATCAATTCACCATAAAAGTCGCCTTCTTTCATTCCGAAGGCACGTACCTGTTGCGGGATAAAACTTTGCGCCGTTTGTCCGGGAATTGTATTGATCTCGATGAAATAAAAATTGTCGGTCCCATTTTCCAAAAAGAAATCCACACGCACCATACCTTTACAGTTCAATCTGACATAAATTTCCTTCAGAATACGTGCCGCGCGCTCTCGCTGTTCCACGCTCAGGTCCGCAGGCGTAATTTCCTCCGTCAGACCAGGAACATATTTCGCTTCAAAGTCAAAAAATTCACGTGTCGTACGAACCTCCGTTGCAGGCAATACAACCAATTCTCCCTTTGTATTTCGAAAAATTCCTTCCGAGAATTCACGTCCGGTCACAAACTCCTCAACGATAACCTGTTTTCCTGTATTTTCGGCATCAAAAGCCTTATCAATAGCTTCCTGTAGCTGAGCCGATTCTTTGACCTTTGTCATCCCGATACTACTTCCCCCAGCATTAGGTTTCACAAAATACGGAAGGGAGAGATTGCTTTCCACGGTGCTGACTGCTTCCGCCCGCTGTGATTCAAATAATAAAACTGATTTGGCCAGATATAATTCAGGAATATCACTTAAAATCGCTTTCGTATAGCCTTTATTCATTGTTAAAGCTGAAGTCAGTGCATCGCATGAAGTATAAGGAATATCCAGCAAATCAAAGTAGCTCTGTAGTCGTCCATCCTCCCCCGGTACGCCATGTACCATAATAAAAGCTAGGTCAAAATTTATCGTTTCTCCATGTAGTGGTAATGTAAAGCTCTCGCGCAGAACAGAATGCTGCTGACCGTCTTTATCTGTATAAAACCATGCTCCTTTTGATATGGTAATCGGGTATACATCGTATTTCTCATGATCAAGTTGAGAATAGACAAAAGCGGAACTTTTAAAAGAAACTTCGGCCTCCCCTGTATAACCTCCAGTTATTAATGCTATTTTTGCTTTCATAAATTTTAGCGATTCGAATAGCAAATATAATTTGCTATACACGGAAAAACGAATAATTTTGTGAGGAATAATTTTATTTAATCATTCTGTAAAACTGGCTTCAATATTGCGGTTCCATGCAGAATTCATTTTATCAAACACAGTAATGTCCAAAGTCGTACAATATCTTCAGACGCCCGCGTTCAGAAAAAATCTCATTGCCGCTTTTGTTGCGATAATCTGCTTATTTCTTGCGGTATATGTCGGGCTGAAAATATATACTAAACATGATGAATCCATTGCAGTTCCAAAAATAAAGGGACTTCATATCAACGCAGCCATCCAAGCCTTGGAAGATGCGGGACTAGAATATCAGATTGACTCCGTTTACCAGATGGATGCCAAACCGGGCTTGGTGATCGAACAGGATCCTGAGCAGGGATTTCACGTGAAATCCGGTCGCACAATATATCTAACAATTATCACGCAAGTAGCACCGGAGGTCTCTTTCCCAAATATTAAAGATAAAACTCTGATCGAAGCAACAGCTATTTTGAAAAATCACAATCTTAAAATTGGTGATACCTCTTATGTTGCAGATATCGCCAGAGATATTGTTCTAGATGCTCAATTTGCGGGGCAGTCCATTCGAAATGGGCGCATGATCCCGAAAGGTTCACGAATAGATCTTGTCCTTGGAAATGGCCTTGGAGCAAATGAAGTTGAAATTCCCAATTTGGTCGGACTTCCGCTAAATGAAGCTAAATTTGCGCTTACCGGCGCCGGACTTGGTCTGGGAACGGTGACTTACGATCCAAATGTGACTGATACGACAACAGCTGTGATCAGCGCGCAATCTCCGGGTATAGAGAAGGGATTAACGAGCTTAGGCGCTAAAATAGATGTAACCCTTTCCTTGACGGCACCGACACCTACAACTGGTACGCCCGGAGGAACAACGACACCTAAGCCACAGGGAAATCCTACACCGGCAAATCCTCCTGCGGCGAAACCCGCTGCTCCGGCAAAAACAACAACAAATAATCCTCCTGCCAAAGCGACAAATACAACACCTCCAGCAGGCCAGAAAAAGGAAAATAAAAGTAATAGTTTAGGCTTCTAAAATTATTTTTGAAACCTTTACAAACATTGGATTGTTTGCATAAAAATAATTCGGATGTATGCGAAAGTTTCATTATTGATATAAAAAATCATTCTGATGGAAAATAAAAAAGGAATACCAAGTTGGTTAAAAATTATTGCATTAATTGTCATCGTTATCGGAGGTTACTTTGCATGGACATTTTATAAGGCTTTTTTTGCCTCAAATGTTTCTGGAGAAAAGAAATACCTTTATATTCATGAAGGCACAACGTACGAGGATGTGCTCAAATCAATTCAAGATTCTAGTCTTCTGGATGATATCGCTTCATTTGAACGTGCAGCCCAATATAAAAAATACGAACAAAGTGTAAAGCCTGGCCGTTACTTATTAACTCCGGGAATGAACAATCGACGTCTGATCGGTAATTTAATAGGTGGTCATCAGGAACCCGTAAAATTCAGGTTTGCCAATGTCAGGCTAAAAGAAAATATGGCGGCCTTGTTAGACAAAAGTTTTGAAGCAGATTCAGCACAATTTATTGCGGTATTGAATGATGAAGCTACCGCTCAAAAATTTGGTTTTACCAAGGAAAATTTAATTTCCATTTTCATTCCAAATACCTACGAAATTTACTGGAACACGAGCCCAGAGAAGGTTATTGCCCGTTTCGATGATGAATGGAAAAAATTCTGGAATACGGACCGTATTGCGAAAGCCAAAGCACTTAATTTAACGCGGCAACAGGTCAGCACTTTAGCCTCCATTGTCAAAGGCGAGGCATTGCATCAAGACGAAATGCCCATGATTGCCGGTCTCTATTTAAACCGTCTAAAAAAAGGAATGCTTTTACAGGCCGATCCAACAGTGATCTTTGCGAACAATGACTTTACCATCAGAAGGGTCTTAAATAAACATTTAAGAACCGACAACCCATACAATACGTACATCTATAGAGGCTTGCCTCCAGGTCCTATTTCTATTCCAAGTATTGCAGCCATTGATGCGGTCCTAAACTTTAAACAACACGATTATATCTATATGTGTGCAAAGGATGATTTCTCCGGATACCATAATTTTGCGAAGACAGAAGCAGAACATCTGATCAATGCGCGCAAGTTCCAACAAGCTTTAGACGCAAGAAATATCAAAAAATAATGTTTGTATTTGATCATCAGATTCGTGTCCGCTATGCAGAAACAGACCAGATGGGCTATGTCTATTATGGCAATTATGCTGCCTTTTATGAGATAGCACGAACAGAAATGCTGAGAAGTACAGGAATATCCTATAAAGAACTGGAAGAAATGGGCGTGATGCTGCCTGTTACAGAGATGAAAACAAAATATCTCAAACCGGGTAAGTATGACGACCTGATAACGATCCGGGTAACGATACGTAAGAAACCGGCAGTCCGTATTATTTTTGAATACGAGCTGTTCAACGAAAGTGGCGAATTACTCAATCAAGGCGAAACAACATTGGTATTTGTAAATATGGAAAAAAACAAACCATGCATGCCCCCACAGATCTTTCTGGATAAGATGAGTAAATACTTTAACTGATATGGGGAAATTCCACCAATGGTTATTAAATTTTGAACCTTATTTTAGATTAATCGAATGGAGTAAACGGGTAGTTTTGCCCGGGTTCGGTTCACTTCCACTTTATACAGTGGCGGTATTTTTCTTTCAGGAACTCTCCAGAGATTCAATCGTAAGCAAGGCTTCATCATTGTCATATAGCTTCCTGTTGGCCATATTTCCCGGTATCATCTTTCTATTTACGCTAATTCCTTATATTCCGATCAACAATTTTCAGGAACAATTACTGGACTTCCTAGCGGTTGTTATTCCCAAAAACGCATTCCTCGTAGTCGAAACCACCCTAGAAGATATTATCAAGAACCAAAATGGGGGGCTCTTATCTTTCGGTTTTCTATTCGCCGCTTATTTTGCGACAAATGGCATGGCCTCCTTAATGAATGCCTTCAATAAAGCATCTTTAATGACGGAGAAAAGACCTTGGTTGAGGAAAAGGCTCATTGCGCTTACACTGGCATTTCTAATCATCTTTGCCCTTACTGTAGGCATGACCATATTCACGATTGCCGGGGTGACAATCGACTATCTAAAGGAAACAACAGGTATTAAATCCAGTATGTGGGCGACACTATTAAAGCTGGCGCGATGGATCATTATTTTTGCTATCTATTTTTTCACTGTAAGCTGTATCTATAAGTTTGGTCCCTCTACCTCAAACAGATGGAAGTTATTTAGTCCAGGTGCTTCCATGGCTACCATATTGGCCATTTTAACTTTTTCGATTTTTACATTCTACATTAATCATTTTGGTGCCTACAACAAATTATACGGTTCTATAGGCACCCTGATTGTGATCATGCTATGGATTTACCTGAATACGCTGATCTTATTGTTGGGCTATGAACTAAATGCGGCCATTGCATTGTCTAAGCAAACCATTGTGATCGCCAAACCCCGGATCTTCAATTCCTTTAAGAAAGACAGTGAATAATCTTCAAAAAATCTAAAAAGACAGCATCCTTATAAAGAAGAAGTTATATTGCCATTGAGACATAAAGTCCTCCTATTCTGATGAATGAAAGGTATTCACATGAAGCTCCTAATACCAAATTACCCATAACCTTCCTGACTTGGGTATAACTAAAAGTCTTTCAATAAAATAAGAAAAATAAAATTTTGCATTAAAAGTTTTTTTGTACCTTTGCAACTCCTACAACGTAGGAAAAAGGAGAAAATTAATTAATGGCAAAAAAACAAGAAGCAGAAAAAGAATTAGCAGCGAAAAACGCAGAGCTACAAGGTGCTGACACTAAAGTAGTGAAAGACACTGAAAAAATTGAATCAGAAGCTGATTCAAACTTAATCGACGAAATCAAATCAAACACTTGGATCACACCAGAAGGTGAATTTGACTGGGATGCAAATGACAAAGGTTTCGGAAATTATAGCGAAGCTGAACGCGCTAAACTTGAAGCACAATACGCAGATACTTTCAACCAAGTTAACCAAGGTGAAATTATTGAAGGTACTGTCGTTTCTATCAACAACAAAGACGTTGTCTTAAATGTTGGTTTCAAATCTGACGGTTTAGTTTCTTTATCCGAATTCCGTGACTTACCAGAATTAAAAATTGGTGACAAAGTTGACGTATTCGTTGAATCTCAAGAAGATGCTAACGGTCAATTAGTACTTTCTCGTAAACGTGCTAAAACTCAAAAATCTTGGGAAGCTATCAATGAGGCATTGGAAAATGATGCAATCATTACTGGTTTCGTTAAGAGCCGTACTAAAGGTGGTCTTATCGTTGATATCAAAGGTGTTGAAGCATTCTTACCTGGATCTCAAATCGATATCAAACCTATCCGTGACTACGATGTATACGTAGGTAAAACAATGGAATTCAAAGTTGTGAAAATCAACCACGAATTCAAAAACGTTGTCGTATCACACAAAGTATTAATTGAAAACGACTTAGAAAACCAAAAATCTGAAATCGTTGCTAAATTAGAAAAAGGTCAAGTATTAGAAGGAACAGTTAAAAATATCACTGACTTCGGTGTGTTCATCGACTTAGGTGGTGTTGACGGTTTATTGCATATCACAGATATCTCTTGGGGTCGTATCGAGCATCCAAAAGAAGTTTTATCGCTAGATCAAACAATCAACGTTGTTGTATTAGACTTTGATGATGAGAAAAAACGTATCGCTTTAGGCTTGAAACAATTATCTGAGCACCCTTGGGAATCTTTAGATACAGCATTAGAAGTTGGTTCTAAAGTTAAAGGTAAAATCGTAACAGTTGCTGATTACGGTGCTTTCTTAGAAATCATCCCGGGTGTTGAAGGTTTGATCCACGTTTCTGAAATGTCTTGGTCTCAAAACCTACGTTCTCCACAAGAGTTCTTAAAAGTTGGTGACGAGATCGAAGCACAAATCTTAACATTAGATCGCGATGAGCGCAAAATGAGCTTGGGTATCAAACAATTGACTCCAGATCCTTGGAAAAACATTACTGAGCGTTACCCTGTAGGTTCTAAACAAACAGCTGTTGTTAAAAACATGACTAACTTCGGTGTATTTGTTGAGTTAGAAGAAGGTATCGACGGTTTGATCCACATCTCTGATTTATCTTGGTCTAAAAAAATCAACCACCCTAACGAATTCACTAAAGTTGGTGAAACATTAGATGTAGTTGTTTTAGAATTAGATGAAGAAAACCGCAAGTTATCTTTAGGTCACAAACAATTGGAAGAAAATCCTTGGGATACTTTCGAGACCATCTTCACTGAAGGTTCTATCCACGAAGGTACTGTGATCAAAGTTGGTGACAAAGGTGATATCGTAGCTTTACAATATGGTGTTGAAGGTTTCTGCCCTTCTAAACACTCTGTTAAAGAAGACGGTTCTTCATTGAAAGTTGATGAAGTTACTTCATTCAAAATCATCGAGTTCAACAAAGAGAACAAACGTTTGGTAATTTCTCACTCTCGTATCTGGGAAGAAGAGAAAGAAGAGGCTCGCAAAGAAGAGTCTAACAACCGTAAAAAAGACGCTAAAGCTGAGTCTTCAGCTGTTAAAAAAGTAAAAGATTCTGTTGAAAAATCTACTTTAGGCGACTTAGACGTGTTAGCTCAATTGAAAGAGCAAATGGAAAATGATAAAAACGCTAAGTAATTAGTATTTTCGATCCATAAAAAGAGGCTGTTCCAAAAGAACAGCCTCTTTGTTTTTATAGGTTTGCTTTGTAATTTTGTATCCATAAGATCATTGTTATGTTATTCAAATCAGCCTTAATCAGTGCATCCGAACTTCAGGATGTATTGATCCAAAATGGAAATGTAATCCTACTAGACTGTACCATAGATAAAGTCGGTCAATCATCGAAAGATGCAAAGCTAGAACTGCTTCCAAATTCTTTGTTTTTTGATATCGAGGGAAAGTTTTCCGACCACGCGTCGAAATTGCCACATACCTTAGTCTCTGAACAGGTCTTTGAAAAAGAAGTTCAAGCTCTGGGCATTGATCAAAATAGTACAGTCGTATTATATGACAGATGGGGAATCTATTCAAGTCCACGTGCGTGGTGGATGTTTAAGGTAATGGGATTTGATCAGGTGTACATTTTAAATGGTGGAGTTCCTGCATGGAAAAAAAACAAATATAAACTCGCGGACAGTTATAAACAACAGGACAAAGGCGGAAATTTTAAAGCTCATTTTCAGAAAAATCTATATGCCGACAAGGATTATATTTTAGCGCATTATAGAGCTGCCAATGTCGCTATTTTTGATGCCAGAAGTAAAGGAAGATTTAGCGGTTTAGTACCAGAACCAAGAAAAGGACTTAATGGTGGTCATATCCCCCATTCCAAAAACTTACCTTTTGAAGAATTGCTCGAAGATATCTATTATAAACCAACTGACGAACTCAAGCAGCAATTTGATCAATTTAAAACGACAGGTAATGAATATATATTCTCCTGCGGCTCGGGTGTAACCGCTTCTATACTTGCCTTTGCATCCTATATTTCAGGTCATACCAATATCCGGGTATACGATGGCTCATGGTCTGAATGGGGCAGAGAAGAACTCAACCTTCCGATTGAAAAATAATCAAAATAAGGTATTCCAGGAATAGAGATTTTCCTCCAGACGAATTACTTCGGCGTCAAGCAGATCACGGATAATCTCTATTCTTCTTTTTTCGGTTCCGAGAGTTAAACTTTCAACCAGATCATGCAGTCTCTTTGGTGCTGCCAACAAGCTGCTCTTGATCTCTTCCTTGATTTGCGCTCGCTGATTTTCCTTGTGTAAACGTATTAAACATAAATCACATACCTGACAAAAGCCGGCATTCTTCTCTCCAAAATAAAGTAGTAGTGACTGACTACGACAATGCGCTTTTTCAATATAATCTATCATTCCATTAACCTCCCCCTCTTTTACCCGGTGACGGTCACGAATAAATATATGGTCGATATACAGATGCTTATAATCAACACGATTTTGTAAAAATGTCAGCTGTGGTGAATCGGTAGAAGGCAGATAACTCGCAATCTCCAATGCTTCAAGTGATTTTAAAAGCTCGACGACACGACCGTACGGAATACCAAGCTTATTAGCGAACTCGTATTCATTAATCAAGATATAATTTTCGAAGACACCGCCATAGGTTCGTAAAATCGCTTTAATTAATTTATCATATTTCGCATATTGTACCTGGATTTTATACAATTCCGTACTGTCAATTTCAAATTTGAAGCGGGAAGGTATCGTCACTGCTTCTGACAATGTTAGCCATCCATCACGTTCCAGAAATTTCATGGCATTCATGACAGGTATCAGTGGCAATTGGTATTTCTTTGCAAATGTGACCACATCAAAATCCAGCGTAAGCCCCTCACCTGCTCCATAAGGCACCTGAAAATGATTACATAGATAGTGATAAGTTTGCTGGATGAAAGGTATATCGGGAAAACTAGCCTGCAAGGTGTCAACAAGCTTTTTTTTATCATTCTCCTGATACAGAATAACAGGATATGCTTTTTTCCCATCCCGACCCGCCCTACCGGCTTCCTGATAATAAGCTTCCAACGAATCCGGCAGATCCAGGTGAATAACAAAACGAACATCTGGCTTATCAATGCCCATTCCAAACGCATTTGTGGCAACGATAACACGAATAGCATTAGTCATCCATGCGTCTTGCTTTTGATCGCGTTCCTGTCCTGAGAGCCCTGCATGATAGTAATCTGATGCTATTCCATTATTGATCAGAATACGTGCTATTTCCTGCGTTTCCCGTCGATTCCGGACGTATACGATACCCGATCCCCCCAATTTATGAATAATACGCACCATCCGTCCCATTTTGTCCTCTTCTTCGATAGCCATATAGGCCAAATTATCTCGAAGAAAGCTTTTGACAAAGACATTTTCTTTCGGAAAATTTAACTTTTGCTGGATGTCAGTGATCACTCGTTCGGTCGCGGTTGCAGTCAGTGCCAAAAACGGGATTTTTGGATGAAGCTCTTTTAGTTTTGCCAGCTCCAGGTATGGCGGTCTAAAATCATAGCCCCATTGCGAAATACAATGCGCTTCGTCTATAGCAAATAGATTAACGTTCATAAATCGGATCCGCTCCCGGACAAGATCACTGTACAAACGTTCGGGCGAAAGGTAAAGAAACTTTATTTTCCCATAAACACAATTGTCCAGGGTAATATCCACCTCTCTCTTTTTCATCCCCGAATAAATGGCAACGGCTTGAATACCATTTTTCCGCAAATGTGCTACCTGATCTTTCATAAGGGCAATCAGCGGTGTCACGACAATGCAGATTCCCTCCATCATCAAAGCTGGCACCTGAAAACAAATGGATTTTCCCCCTCCTGTTGGCAGTAAAGCGAGTGTATCTTTACCCGAAATAACCGATTGAATAATTTCTTCCTGCAATGGCCGAAATGATTCAAAGCCCCAATATTGCCTTAAGATTGATATGCTATCTAAAGTCATAAGCTCTCCTTATCCCAAACATACGCAAAATTATCTTTTATGAGATAACTCTTCATCCGCAAACTATCTAATATAGTTCGTGCCTGTAACGATTTTTTCAAGGAATTGGATCCATCCAAAATCACCTCTCTAGGTAAAATTTTGTTTACTGCAGCTGGTAACTTTTGAATAGCATTCTTTCTGACAACCAATAATTCCGCAGCGGGTAATTCGTTGCTGAAATATTCCATCACAACGATTTTTCCGAATGGAAGTTCGACCAGATAATTATTCCTTACACTTTTACTTTTTAATGGAATAAATCGAACGTTTCCTTCGGATGCCCATACACGGATTTCCCGACCACAGGCATATTGCAGCGCTTTGTGATTTAGCGAATCAAAAGTGCTATAAATAATAGCCTGTTGATTTTTAAAATAGGCTATTGTCAGCTCATTTCTTGTATTATATATCCGGAATCGCTCTGTATTTTCATCTATTATCTGTTGGATGATCGTTATAAATACGATCCCTGCGACACAAAGAAACCCAAGGTAGCAATACTTTCTGTCTTTCCATTGATAGGCATATAACAAAGAAAAAACAGCAGCATACGAAAGAAAAAGAAGATTACCGTCAATGATATCAATTTGAATTGTTGAAAATGTCAAACGGTCGATGGCCTTCAGGCTATAGAGTATACATGCGATGAAATTCTCCAAAAGATAACCAAACAACTCATTCAACCAATCAATGGGGTTGATCGTCATCAAAAAGCCCAGATACATCGTGACGGTTGAAGGAAGGCCAACGAGTAGATTAGCCAATAAGAAATAAGTCGGAAACTGTCCAAAATAATAAAGTGTCAATGGCGTCGTTAACACCTGCGCAGCGATTGAAATACCAACTGTATCTCTCAAAAAACGTATGAAAGGATTTTTTACAATAACGATCTTCTCAAAGATCGGCAAAAATAACAGCATGCCCAATACGGCAAGAAAGGAAAGTTGAAATCCTACATTTGTAATCGCACGGGGATCACAGAGCAGAATAATAGATGCCGCAGCAACTAAGGCATTTAAGGTAGAACTATTTCGTTTAAAATGCCGTGCACATAGGACAAAACTTATCATAATGGCAGCCCGGACGATAGGTGGATCTAAACCAGCAATAAAAGCATAGATCCAAATAATAGAAAAAGTAATAACAACAGGTACCCAATTCAATCTTAGTGGCCAAGGGATATACCTAAACACGAGTGATAGAAACCCGAAAAGTACCGCTACATGCATTCCAGAAACACTAAGTACATGTATGGTTCCCGTGTTTGTAAATGCCTTTATGTTTGCTTCGTCTATTTCGCCTCGAAAACCATACAGTAAAGCTGCTGCAATAGCATAATATTCCTCATTCTTACAATAGCGCCTTAATTTTTTCAGAAAGCTTTCGCGTGTCCGCAAAGCCAGAACCATGACGTCCGGAAAATGTGAGTCTTCTCTTTCAATCCGTATATAATTACTTGGATGCAAAAAAATTTGATGATAGATAGCTGATCCTTTTAAATATTCCCTGTAGTCAAATTCAAACGGATTGAAAGGAGGAGGCACCGCCGACATGGTCCCTTTCAACCACAACCGATCGGCATACCGCAATGGCCTTTTCGTTGTAGCCTTCAATGAAATCATCAGCTTACCCGTTGTGGCCATGAAACTATCCTGTATATAACCACCTAATACTTCAACCGAGAATCTCGTGGTTTCTGATTTAGTGCTGGGTTCCTGTACAATTTCGACGACATAACTGTCCAGCTGAAAATGCGAAAAATGGTTTTCCATATAAAGCGGGTCACTACGCCAAAATTGCCAGATGCCAAATAACAGGACGAGTATATAATATCCTATAAGATAGCAGTATTTAAAAAACCCACCCTTAAATAGAAAGCAAAACAGGATGATACCCGATAATAAAATCAAGCTATCTTGCAGGTATTGAAAGCTGGAGAACGAGAACTTCAGCATTGGGGCGGCAAATAAACCGATAACGTAAATAGTAGCAATCTTTAGTAAAGCAATTCGTTCCAGCTTTTGGTAAAAACTCAATTCAGTCATAATTGCCATCTTAATTGTACCTTGATTTCGGACTTTCGATTTCCGATGATCTCATCCAGCCCCGTTCCTATTGTCTCATTGTCAGGATAATAATAGATCCCATACTTTGTCCATATATCGAGATGACGGTTTATTCGATATCGTAAATTAAGATATGTACGCCAGCCTCTCATATTATACATGCCAAATCCCGAAGCATAAAAGACATCATTCTCATAAGCATAAATCCGATTATCATACGTGTCTGTTTGAAAATAAGCTAAGCGCGAATTCAATTGTATCTTTCCCATATCAGGTTTCCAGAAGATATCCTGATAAAACATATAACCTAAGCTATTATCTTCATATTCCTTCTGAAACAAATTACCTTCTGCCCGGTACCGAATTGTCCAGATACGGTTTAGCTTATATTGAAATTCTAGTCTCAGCTGTTGTTTTGAGCTATTTACCAATCCTGATTCCGTCTGCCCCATCCCCATATAGTTAGTTTGCTTTAACCGATTTCGATACCTCAAACTAAGCTGCCCTTTCTTGTACCAGATATAACTAAACTGGCTAAAGAAGTCTGCTCCCAGAGAACTACTGTCAGCCTGATATTTAGCTTCGGGAAATCGGAACACATCGATATAATTGGACCAAACTAATTTTCTTCCCAATTGGTATACAAGCCCTAGATAGATTCCCTCTTCATTGGCCGTGTTACTCGATTCTCCAAACCCCTGTCCGTAAAAAGTATGGTAGTTTTTCTTATAGTCCCGAACAAGGACTACGGTGGATAAACGTGGGTGCAAACTAGCGATTGCTCCCATTAACAGGGCGGATCCTCCATCTACACTACTGGCATATTCTCCAAACAGATGCACATTACGAAAGGTATAATTTGTGTAAAGGCTGATATTCCGCAGCACATCTCCTTCGAAATCATATTGCTGTCTTTTGCTCGTGCCCTTGACTTTGACAACATCCAATTGAGATTGATTAAAATTTATTCCAGCCTTAAAACGATTGTGCCGCCATAAAACATTCAGTCCGTAGGTCATTTGATGAGCTGCATTTCGATAACGCTGTTCCGTTGGGGTTCGATGTAGTCCTGTTTTCGCGATCGTCTTAATTACCCGGGATTCAATATTGTCTTCAACATTGCCGTCAATGGCCCGATAGGAAAAATACGGGGTGATCTCAAAGCGATCTAAACGGAATGTTCCTGTTATTCCCCGCATAAAATCAACCTCATTCAACGAGGTATATTGTTTTACCCCCATACCCTGCCGTGCAGTATTCTGCACCAGTCCGCCTTTACCAAAGCTCAAGCCATTCCACATGCCAAGTCCCTGACCGAATTGCAATGCGTAATCTCCGATGACAAGATTTCGGACCGGACCGATGGCTTTAATATATAGACTTAATCCATAGAAATCAAATCCCAGTTTTTGTTCACCGTAAAAAATTGGTTCGCCGGCATCTTTCTCCATATTAATTGCCAAACGAATTTTATCTTTTAGATTCGCCCGGTATCGGATAGTATATCGGTTGCGATCGCCAAGATATCGGGATTTCGTTGTATCTGTAATTTGGTACCCTTTTGGCTTTTCCAGGATCCGTCCATAACGCAGCATAAATTCATGAGAAAAATCTTTGAATTTACTTCCCGTAAATGGACTGGTTTCACCGACTTTAATAAAAGGCAACAGTAAGTTGAGGATCTTTGCATCGAAACCATCAATAGACTGGAGTTCCAGGACGTTAATAAAATCACCGGAAACCTGACGATGATTGATCAGACGCTGCAATAGCAGCGGATCTATAAATTGTAATTCGATTAATTCTGTCCCGTCAGTCTTATTGAGGTCAATCGGATGTTTTAGATAGTAGGACCATTTTTCACTTAATTCGCTTAAATCGGCATCTTCGGGTAATTCTTCCGATAAGCTTTCAAATAACTCTTCAAGGTTGATTTTTTCATTTGTTTGCGCCATACAGGTTATTCCAATAAAATAACCTATAAAGAGCAAAATCTTGCTACAATATTTCATAATAGGTTTTATTTAATATTGGCTATCTGTTGGCTGATAAACATTTACCCCGGCAGATAAATGATTCATCAGTATGAAGTTATAAAATAAATTGAAATAAAAAAAGGCCTGATGAAAATTTCATCAGACCTCTTATTTTTTTATAAAATTGGTATTAGATATCAATTTTTGCGTAACGTGCATTTTTTTCGATAAACTCACGGCGAGGCGCTACTTCATCACCCATTAACATCGAGAAAATACGGTCACATTCAGCTGCATTTTCAATTGTTACTTGACGTAAAGTACGTGTATCAGGATTCATTGTCGTATCCCAAAGTTGCTCTGCATTCATCTCACCAAGACCTTTATAGCGCTGTACATGTACACTATCCTCTTTACCTGTTCCTTTCAAGCGTTGTATGGCGTTGATACGTTGGTCTTCATTCCAGGCATATTCATGTTCTTTACCTTTCTTCACAAGATACAAAGGCGGAGTCGCAATGTATACATATCCTCTTTCGATCAATTCTTTCATATATCTAAAATAGAATGTCAGAATCAAAGTTGTAATGTGGGAACCATCCACATCGGCATCGGTCATGATAATGATACGGTGGTAACGCAATTTCTCCAGATTCAACGCTTTTGCATCTTCAGCTGTGCCCACACTTACTCCCAAAGCGGTAAACATATTTTTGATCTCTTCGTTCTCATAGATCTTATGTTCCATTGCTTTTTCCACATTCAGGATTTTACCCCGTAGCGGCATAATGGCCTGATGTTTACGATCGCGTCCAGATTTGGCTGTACCACCCGCGGAATCGCCCTCGACAAAGTAAATTTCACATTTCGTTGGGTCATTATCTTGACAATCCGCTAATTTTCCGGGAAGTCCAGAGCCGCCCATAACCGTTTTGCGTTGTACTAAGTCACGTGCTTTACGTGCTGCTGCACGCGCTTGAGCTGCAATGACGACTTTTTGAACAATGGCTTTGGCTTCACGTGGATTTTCCTCCAAATAAACACCTAGAATTTCGCCAACAGCCACATCTACGGCCCCCATTACCTCGGAGTTCCCTAATTTAGTTTTCGTCTGTCCTTCAAATTGAGGTTCGGCAACTTTAACAGAAATTACAGCTGTCAAACCTTCACGGAAATCATCACCTGTAATTTCGACTTTCAAGTTTTTAAGTAAACCTGACTTATCCGCATACGCTTTTAAGGTACGTGTCAAACCTCTACGAAAACCTGCTACGTGTGAACCTCCTTCGATCGTATTGATATTATTCACATAAGAATGCACGTTCTCAGAATAGGTATCGTTATATTGTAATGCCAGCTCTACAGGAATACCTTGTTTAATTCCTTCGACATAGATAGGTTCAGGAATCAATGCCTGACGTGTACCATCCAAGAATTTAACAAATTCCTTCAGGCCGCCTTCAGAATGAAAAGTTTCTTTCTTTTCTGAACCGTCTTCATTCGTTTCACGCTCATCCTCTAACGTTAAGCTAACGCCTTTGTTTAGGAATGCAAGCTCGCGAAGGCGATTGGCCAAGGTATCGTAATTATATACCGTGGTTTGTGTAAATATTGTTGCATCCGGATGGAATGTTACAATTGTACCCGTCTTATCCGAAACCCCAACTTCCTTAACATCGTATAAAGGCTTACCGATTTGATACTCCTGTTGGTATATTTTTCCATCGCGGTGTACCTCAGCTTTCAAAAGTGTTGACAATGCGTTCACACAAGATACCCCTACACCATGTAGACCACCAGAGACCTTGTAGGTATCTTTGTCAAACTTACCTCCAGCATGTAATACCGTCATCACGAGCTCCAACGCTGATTTATTCTCTTTTTTGTTGATTCCAGTAGGGATACCACGACCGTTATCCCGAACAGAAATTGAATTGTCTTTATGGATGGTAACAAAGATATCTGTACAGTACCCTGCTACAGCTTCGTCGATTGAATTGTCTACAACCTCGTATACCAAGTGGTGTAATCCTTTTACACCGGTATCACCAATATACATGGATGGACGCTTACGAACCGCCTCTAAACCCTCTAATACCTGAATATTATCGGCCGAGTAGGTGGATGCATTTTTCTTTTCTTCGCTCATTGAAAAACTGTTAAATGTAATATTCAAAAATACGAAATTTTGGCCGATTTATCAAGTCTGCGGTGAAGTATTAAGCCGATAATCTAAAACATTCAAATGGTCGATAATTTTACTTTTTTAGGATTAAAAATTAAAATTTCGATTTTTTTATGTTAGGTTTGTTTCAGTATTAATTTGCAAATAATAAAAAAATGAACACTATATTTTCAATTGTATCGAAAGTTTCCTTTGGTCTTTTATTGGCTGGAACAATCGTATCATGTAACCAGGGTGCTAAAACGCAAAGCGAGCCTTCAAAAAATGATTCAAACGCCATAAGCAAAGAGAGTCAAGGTAATAACAAGGATAAAATTGTCTATCTGAATTCAGATTCGCTTTCTGAAAAATATCAATACTTTAAAGACATTAAGTCAAAACTTGAAAACAAAGTAAAAAAAGCACAGGCTGATCTTCAAGCTAAAAGTGCAGCATTTCAACGTGAGGTTGCTGACTACCAAAAGAATGCAGCTACAATGTCCGCAGCAGACAGACAAGCTACCGAACAGAAATTGGCCCGCAAACAAGATGAACTAGCACGTTTAGATCAAACTGCCTCTTCATCTCTAGCTAAAGATGAATCAGAGGAGTTCAACAATGTGTACAATAAAATCACTGAGTTTTTGAAAAAACATGCTTCAGATAACGGCTATAAACTGGTGTTGACCTATTCAAAATCGAATCCTACTGTATTGTATGCTGATCCTTCATTGGAAATTACCAACGAAGTTATCAAACAGTTAAACGAAGAATATAAGTCCTCTAACAAATAAGAAGACCATAATAATTTAAGGAAAGCCATCATAGCATTTGATGGCTTTTTTAGTTATAGGCCTTCCTGAGCCAATTACTAAACAATAAGAATGATATTTACCTTGCTATAGCTATTGGCAGCTAACAAAATTGTTTAGTATCTTGTATTGTAAAATTAGATTTATGATCAAAACGATTGTTGAAAAGGAAATCGCAAACTACGAATGGATTGATATCTTTGAACCTACCTCGGAAGACTTTACATTCATCAAGGAAAGATATAATCTAAATGAAGCCTCCATTAAAGATTCTAAAGAACCGGAACATCTTCCTAAAATAGAGGAATTTGAAAATTACACCTTTATTATTCTCCGGGTCATGTCCGACAATTTTAAAGAGAATTCGGATAGTATAGGAGAAGTAACGGATCGTCTAACCATTTTTTATGGAAGTGATTTTGTGATCACCGTCCATAAGCGCCGCATCGAATTTCTGGAGAAACTCAAAAACATTGAATTTACTAGCGTAAAGACAAAAAATAGCCGAAAACTTTCTGTATTTATTACGACAGCTGCGGTGTTCACTTTTAGCAAGACATTGGAACAATTATCCACACGCATTGATTCTTACGAAGAACTGATCTTTCTGAAACGTATGAAACAGCAGCCTGTTCTGAAAAACCTATATTTTATCAAGCGACAGATAGATGTCGCCAGAAAGGTTATTTTTCTTTATAAAGAGGTTATTGAACATTTCCATTCTTCTTCGAAGAAAGATGTTTACACGCGGGATTTAAAAGACCTTCAAATACGTACATCTACGCTATATGAAAACTTATCTGAAAACGTAGCACAATTACTAAACGTATTCTTTAACATATCCTCGAACCATACCAACGAAATCATGCGTATTTTGACTATTTTCTCTGTTTTCTTTATGCCAATTACGTTTGTGGCTGGAGTATATGGGATGAATTTTAAAAATATGCCTGAGCTTGAGTGGTATTATGGCTATCCTATAGCGATTGCGATCATGATTGCAATTTCACTAGCCATCTATCTTTGGTTCAAAAGAAAAGGTTGGTTATGAGCCAACCTTTTTCTTCGTCATAACCACAAAGTCTTTCAGATAGAAAGGCTCAAAATAGGCAACGTCCTCAAACTCTTCATTTTGAAACTTATCAAATGCCAATTTAGACAAAAATGCAGCAGAACCTTTAAATTCCAGTTGTACATGCACACGATCATTTGTTGCAAACAATTCATCAAATTTATCAGCCCCTGAGCCAAAGAGATGAACGCGTCTATAAGAACTCAACAGTTCGTCGTAATAGTTGGCATCTATAATTTCTGCTGAAGTAGGTTTCACCGGTTTACACTGATGGCTATAAACTGCGGAATACACCTCCATTCGACGTGCGTCCAACATGGGAATAAAGGCTTCCCCCTCCTGCAGTCCAAACTGTTCCTTGTAGCCTAAAAATAATGCTTCTAATGTATTGATTGCAATCAGCGGTATATCCAAGCCATAACAAAGACCTTTTGCTGTAGACACCCCAATACGAAGTCCTGTATAGGATCCGGGGCCCATGCTAACCGCTATTGCTTTAAGTTCTTGCATAGAACGTTCTGTTTTATGCAAAATCTGTTCAATCATAACAGTCAATTTCGCAGCATGCGCGTTCGGTTCGTCCAGATCAATCACAGCTATAGTCTGTCCATTCTCACTGAGAGCAACCGAGCATACAGTGGTCGAGGTATCAATTTGTAAAATTAAATTATTCATTGTTTTATTGAAATCAAGGTACGGGGTCATGGCCATGGCCACCCCATGGATTACAACGCGCTATTCGCTTCAAAGCCATCCAGCCGCCCTTAAATGGTCCATATTTTAAAATAGCTTCCTTACCATATTGCGAACAAGTTGGTGTATATCTGCAATTGGCGCCCAGGAAGGGCGAAATAAATAGTTGATAGAAACGAATAATAGCTAAGAAAATAAAACTAAAGAAAGGTTTAATTCCCTTTTTCCAAATAAGCATCGGCACATTCATCCTGTAATTTTTTTAGCATTTTATCCATCGCGGTATGAAACACATCATATGCTAAGATCTGTTTCCCCACATATTGAATAGCTAAATACAAAGTTACATTATGTTTCAACAAAAAAGGAATCAAATCATTGGATTTATGAAGACGATAGCTTTCACGCATCATACGTTTAATTGTATTGCGATCAACTGCTTTTTTGAACCGACGTTTGGAAACGGATATAATAGACTGACAGGGGGGTAAAATATCAATCTCGTTGTTTTTTTCAAGAACAAAAACAATTCTAAAAGGGTACAAAACAAAAGAAGAACCGCTTTTAAAAAGCGTATCAATACGCTTCTTCGCACATAACCGTTCTTCTTTTGTAAATGTATTTCTCATACGATGACTTAATCTTATCAGAAAAAGCTCTTATAAGCGGCCACCGATCTTTGTCAAAGATTAACCTTTGTGACGGTATTCGTCAGACACTGTAAGACGTTTTCTACCTTTAGCTCTACGTGAAGCTAATACTCTTCTACCGTTTGCAGAGCTCATGCGCTCTCTAAAACCGTGTTTGTTTCTTCTTTTTCTTTGCGATGGCTGAAATGTTCTTTTCATGACGCTATTATGCTAATTTGTTCTTACTTCAATTAATACAAAACTCCCCAAGAGGAATGCAAAAGTAAAGTTTATTTTAGACAAAAACAAACAATATTGAGAACATTTAGACTTTAAGGCAGAAGCCTATGCTAATTAATTCATTGACAGCCTAAAAAAACCATTTTAGAAATTCCTCAAAATAAAAAACAGAGCAATAAGCCTGCTCTGTTTTATTTCACATCAAATAAGAATTTGACTTATTTCGTTTTCAGAATATCTCTAATCTCGGTCAATAATGTTTCTTCTTTTGTCGGTGCCGCCGGTGCAGCCGGAGCAGCTTCCTCTTTACGTTTCAAAGAATTTAAACCTTTAATAACACAGAATATACAAAATGCTACAATCAAAAACTGGATCACTACATTGATAAAATTCCCGTAGTTAAGGGAAACTTCGGCTTGTTTCGCAGCTTCATCAGCAGCTTTAAGTATAATTTTCTTCGAGGAAAAGTCGACTCCGCCCGTCAAATATCCTATGGGAGGCATGATAATATCGTCAACCAATGATGTAACAATTTTGCCAAATGCCCCACCGATAACAACACCGACAGCCAAATCAACAACGCTACCGCGCATTGCGAACTCTTTAAATTCTTTTAAAAATCCCATATTTAAACCATTTAATCTTTTAAAATTTTACCAAAACTAGTAATTGTCACATAAATCTAATTAAAATATACTAATTTTTTATACTAGTTCATTTATTGTCCTGCATTTTCTAACTTAAGTCCTATTTTTAAAATTACTGCTTAAAACGGTACGCTGAAGTTTTTTATTAACTTAATTTACTATATTTGCTCGTTAACTAGGGCAAAATATCAGGATATATTGTATATTGATAGTACTTTAAATTTCATACGGTAATTAAAGCCCAGAATAAGATAAAGTATCTATGAAGAAGATTCTTATTGCAGACGACCATGGCATTGTACGATTAGGTGCTTCTGTTATTATCAAGGAAACGCTAAAAAAGGCGGAAATATTCCAAGCCGAAAATTTCGATGAGGTGATAGAAAAGATAAAACTGGAAGAATTCGACCTATTATTGCTGGACATCAATATGCCCGGAGGAAATAATATTCGAGTTGTGGAAGAAATCCTGCAAATCCAGCCTGCTATTAAAATTTTAATTTTCTCATCCTATGATGAGTCCTTGTATGCGTTGCGTTATATTGAAGCAGGAGCTGTAGGTTATCTTAATAAAACTACCGCAATGGCAGAATTGAGTCACGCTATACTCGCTATCCAGGAGCGCGGCAAATACATGTCAAGTAATGTTCAGGATCTATATGTCCAAAAACTGACGCAGAGCAAATCGGAACTCACCAAGTTAAATCCTTTAGCACGTCTGTCAAACAGGGAGGTGGATGTTGCAAAACAATTGATCAAGGGCTTAGGAATTATTGAAGTTTCCGGCTTGCTTGAGCTAAGTCCATCAACTGTAAGCACCTATAAAAGCAGGATATTTGAAAAATTAAATGTTTCTAACATTCCCGAACTCATTGAGCTTTTCAGAATACACTCCAACAATTAAAACATTGTTGGAGTGTATTTTTTTTAGATTAGATCATTCATTGTAACAACTGGAATATCTTTTACATTTAGATCTTTTAACGGGTCTGATTTTTTATAAGAGTATCCAACTTCCGCTTCCAAATCCCATAACATAGGAGCTAAGAAATTAAGACAAGTCGTAAAGCCTTGTACCGTTGCGGAGAAATCACCCGTATCTTTCGAATTTTTAGCCTCATTTTCAATCTCAAAAGGCCCTTTGAAACCGCGTTCCTGTAACAGGTCCACAAAGCCTCGCCAGTCCATACTATCTGAGCCACCAAAACCCGGAAGCATTGCTTCGTAATGATGCCTATCCCAGTCATGCCCAGGAATGCTTACATTTGCTTTCTTTGCTAGTTCAGCATCCACATGTTGCATGGGATACATCCCACCCCAATCTATGCGAGCGGTCGTCTGTAGATTGCGTGTGGTCTTCACATGTATACGCTGTAATCGACTCATATCGGTATTGCGAATAACATCAATTGGGTTTGTGTTTTGCCAAACATCATGGGAAGGATCATAAATTTCGCCATGCGCCTTACTAGGCACCATCGCATACATCAATTTACGGGCAGCTAAAACAGCGGGTAGGTTATTATAGGTAGAGCTATAACGTGAAGAACGCCAGCCCTCCATTGGACAATTTTCATAGAGTATTGTTACCCCAAGACTTTCAGCATAATTAACAATCGGCTCAAATACACGTTTGTATTCTTCCAGATTTTTTTGAAATCCATCCAGCTGGTTTCCCAATTCATGATTATAACCGACGAAAGTCCCGACTTTAACATTATTTTCATCACCTCCCAGCAAATGCGCTATTCGAATCAGTTTTAATAAATGGTTCTGATTTTTGATCCGTTGTTCTGGATCTCCCCCAATCATATTTTCGAAGGCTCCGAGCGAGAGTTTCAGATCCGCCTGATTAAACAGTTCAAGTATCTCTTTAGCTTTAGCTGGTGTAAATCCTTCATAGTCCAAATGCGTAGCTGTATGGTCTTCACGCGTGCCGTCCTTTCTAAAAACACAAAGGTCAATTCCACCGGCACCAATTTTTTTTGTTGTCTGAATCAATTCTGGCAATGACAATTTATCAAAGGCAGAACTCATGACCCATACAGGGTTATTTAATTTTGTAGTCATAGCTTATATAATTGTATTCTATCGGAATTTAAAGATACTAAAAAAGCCATCTGATCGGATGGCTTTTTTAGCATTTTATCTCAATTCGATTAATCTACATTGTCGTGTAAAAAAGAGTTGTTTGGACGAATTTCCGTGTTTCCATCTTCAAACGACAGTGTAAAGCGAGACACCTGTGATTGAGAAGAATGCGGCGTATCCTCCAGTGACATTTGCTTTCTTTTATAAGCCGGCTCATTTTCCAACTCATGAAGACCGTTGGAGGATTTCAATTTCATACTCAATTCTTTCAATCTCAGAATACGCTCTTTGGTGCGTACCAATTGATCTTCAAATGAAACCTGCTCTTCTTCCACCTGAGGAACTTCAACCTGCTCATTTGTTGTGCTGGAAGAGAACGTCGGCTTTTCGTCATAGTCTGATGCAGACGGAGCTGAATATGAATCAAATACCGTTGGCATCTGAAATTGGAAAACAGAAGGTGAAGTTTTTAATTGAAAATCACTTTCAGTAAATGAGGTTTCCTCCTCATAAGCGCCGTCAAAGCCTAAATCATGGCGTATCACTTGCGGTTCTTCGACAACAACCTGTTGTTGGACAACATTTTTTGGAGAAGTAAACAAGTCGGACTGCAAATTATTGGTTGTCGATGTATTTGCTGAAGGAGCTGGTGTATCCACACGTTGAACCGGAGTGACAAAGCTATTGGCAACTGGTGCTTCCTTTGGAGCAACCTGTGAAACAGGTCTCACAAAAGAATTAACCGGTTCAGGTGTCAAGGGCATAGATACTTTTGTATTTTCACGCTCTTTATCGCGCTCTTCTGAAGTCTGAAAACCTGTCGCAATGATTGTTACGGACAGCTCATCTTCAAAGTTTTCGTCGATACAGTTACCCCAGATCAAATCAGCAGATAGTCCGGCTTTTTCCTGAATATAATCCGTAATGATTGCTACCTCATCCATCGTCACTTCTTTTGTTCCAGAGGTAATATTCAATAGGATATAACGAGCGCCTTCAATCTCATTGTCTTTCAACAATGGTGAAGCTAAAGCACCTTCTACCGCACGTAATGCACGATCTTCGCCTTCGGCAATCGCGTTACCCATAATCGCTACACCACTGTCATTCATAACTGTGCGAACATCTTTAAAATCGACGTTTACATAACCGGGGATAGTGATAATTTCGGCGATACCTTTTGCAGCAGTAGTCAATATATCATCTGCTTTTGCGAAAGCTGCTGTCATCGTTAAATTTCCAAAGATTTCGCGCAAGCGATCGTTGGAGATAACAAGATAAGAGTCTACATATTTACGCAATTCCGAAAGCCCCTCCTCCGCTTGTGAGCGGCGGCGTTTACCTTCAAATGTAAATGGTGTAGTAATGATCGCAACAGTAAGAATACCCAACTCTTTAGCGGCCTTAGCCAAAACAGGACTTGCTCCGGTACCTGTACCACCACCCATACCGGCGGTAATAAACAACATCTTGGTATTGGTACCTAACATGCGTTTGATATCTTCAATACTTTCGATAGCGGAATTTTCACCTACATCAGGATCAGCTCCAGCACCCATACCTTCGGTTAGACTTATTCCCAATTGAACTTTATTTGGGATCGGGCTTAATTCCAACGCTTGCGCATCCGTATTACACACGATAAAATCTACTCCACTAATTCCTTGTTTATACATGTGGTTTACGGCATTGCCGCCACCACCACCAACCCCAATAACCTTGATTATTGAAGATTGTTCTTTTAACATTTCAAACTGTATTGACATAACTTATCCCTATTTAACTTATAATGAACACGATATCAAATTGAACCAAACCCACTATATGTAATGTAATAATAATATAATTTCAACAAAAGTTTTCCACATTTGTGAAATTGTGGAAAACTTCAATCATTGTGGAAAACTTACTTTTTATCTAAAAAACTTGCGTCATCGATCTCGTTACCATCCTTAATAAATCGCTTGAACCATGACAGCAATCCTTGTTCTTTTTGCTGTTGCTCCGAAACCTCTTTCGTAGTCGTAGTCGCCTGCACTTTCTTCACTGGTGTATGCGCTTCTCTACGACTGTCTTCTTCTTCTTCGTGCGATTGGATACCCTTGATTAACAAGCCAATACTTGTTGCATACAATGGACTTTTCAATTCTTCAAAGAGCGGTTTTGGCAGCACTTCGTTCTTGGAGAGATATTCGTTCGGAAAACCGACACGACAATCGATTCCAGTAATATACTCCACAAGTTGTACCAAATGTTTCAATTGCGCCCCACCACCAGTAATAACGATGCCGCCGATAAGTTTATTTTCATAACCGGAGGACTTAATTTCGTAATACACATGTTCGATAATTTCCTCCATTCTCGCCTGAATAATATAGGCTAAGTTTTTTACGGAAATTTCTTTTGGCTCACGACCTTTCAATCCGGGCACACAAATGACTTCATTTTCTTTATTTTCATCAGCCAGGGCAGATCCAAATCGTGTTTTCAGTAATTCCGCCTGTGAACGCAATACAGAACAGCCTTGACGAATATCTTCGGTCACAATATTACCGCCTAATGGGATTACAGCAGTATGACGGATAATTCCTTCGTGGAAGATTGCAACGTCGGTGGTTCCACCACCGATATCAACTAATACAACACCAGCATTTTTTTCATCTTCATCTAATACAGCTTCTGAAGACGCCAAAGGTTCCAAGATTAATTCAGCAACTTCCAGATTCGAATTATCAATACATTTTTTTATATTCTTAATATCGGTAACTCTTCCTGAAATAATATGAAAATTCGCTTCTATACGACGCCCAGCCATACCGATCGGTTCGCGGATACCGGGTTCATTATCTACCGTAAATTCCTGAGGTAAAACATGTATAATTTCTTCTCCTGGAGGCAGTACCAGTTTATACATATCCGAGATCAATCGTTCGATATCTCTTCGAATGATCTCATCATCACCATCTGTTTTGGTAAATATTCCACGGTGTTGGATGCTCTTAATGTGTTGACCTGCGATCCCCACATTGACAACCTTAATATCGACATTAGATTGTGCTTCGGCAATTTCTACCGCCTCCAAAATACTTCCCACAGTCTTTTGGATATTAGCTACCACTCCCCTGCTCACACCAGCAGAGTCGGCTTTGCCCACACCTAATAATTCGATTTTGTTCCCTGAGCTACGTCTCCCAACCGTAACACAAATTTTGGTAGTACCAATATCGAGTCCCACGATAATTGGATTCTCTCTTTCAATTTCTGCTGCCTTTGAGTTCATAATTTCCTGTATTGTTGCTGTATTACTATAATGTATTATTTGCTACTTTTTTTGTCTGATCATCAGAGAAACTCCAATTTCCACGTTTCTCACAGATGATTTGACCTCTATATTTTACATTCACCACACCATAAGCGTTAATACCCACTTTCGGCATGATCTGTGTATAAAATGTTTTTAATAATTCAAATTTTTGTTCCAGTGAATCGGCCGATCCAACAATTAACTGCTGGGTTCCGACACGGGGTACAAGTTCGATATCATGATCCGCGTTCACATAAATCTGTACAACCTGATTACTCCACAATTCATCTTTTCCAATAAATTCCGCGACTTTCACCAAATCTTTTACCAATGGGGTTGAAATCGTATCCAATGCCTCATTATACCCTTCGGAAATATTGCCGGTCGCCACCATGATATGCGGAATATACTTCAATGTTGTCGGTATCTTTAAACCTTTGGGGTCAACATAAAACTCACGTCCATTTTTGTTGATAACCCGCATGACCGCCTCGCGCTGATCTATATTGATCCGTACTGTCCCGTCCATGTCAGCGTGAATGCTTGCATTCGACACATAAGGCAATTTTTTCAATGTCTTTTCTACACGTTGAAAAGGAATACCATTGATTTTCTTTCCAACAAAACTTCCATAGTTTTGCGCAATCAGTTTTGAAATATCCGCTTGATCGATAAAAGCTTCCGTACCCTCTATAACGATTTTCACTTCCTTACAAAGCTGTTGTTCATCACGTTTACCAACAATGGTCATAATCACAACAACTACGATTACCCCAATAAAAAATAGGGTAAAGTAAAGTACACGATTCCATTGTATGTCACGTAACTTTCTAAGCATGCTCAAAAATAGCTTGTAATGGTTTCACCAATTTATCTATATCTCCCGCACCTACAGTTACGATCAAATCCGGTTTTTCATTCCGGGCAAAATCCAGTACCTCTTCGGCCGTCACGATCTGTTTATGCTGTGCTGTAATTTTATCCAATAACCAGCTTGAACTAACCCCCTCAATCGGAAGTTCACGCGCAGGATATATCTCCATCAAGAGTAAATTATCCGCCATGGACAGTACTTCCGCAAATCCATCTACAAAATCTCTGGTTCTCGTAAACAAATGCGGTTGAAATACGACGTTCAGCTTCTTTGTCGGATATAATTTGCGCATTGAAGTCAAAAAGGCGCGCAATTCTTCAGGGTGATGCGCATAGTCGTCGATATAAATCACTTCAGGTGTACGGACAATGTATTCAAATCGTCTTTTTACCCCCTTAAATGTGGTCAATGCTTTTTTAATTGCCTCCGCTGAAATACCTAGTAAACGAGCCACGGTAATAGCGGCTACGGCATTTTCAACATTGTGAATTCCCGGAATACCCAAATGAATATCCTCAATTTTCCCATGGACATCTTGATAATCAAAGTAAAATTCACCTTCCCTGACATGGACATTGGATGCATATGCGTCGGCCACTTCGTGCCCAGAATAGCTGATCTGTCCTTTAAATTCCAATCCCTTTTTTATAATACGCGTACCGTCTTCAACAACCTTATTCAAAAACAGCTGGAATGATTCAAGTAAATGACTCTTATCCCCATAAATATCCAAATGATCTGCATCCGAAGAAGTCACGATCGCGATATTCGGATGGAGCGTCAAAAATGAACGATCGAATTCATCTGCTTCGACCACCACTGTATTATTGTTTCCGTAAAGCACATTGGTATTGTAGTTCGAGCTGATACCGCCTAAAAAAGCGGAACAGTCATATCCGGAATCTTTCAACAGGTGCGCGACCATAGTAGACGTGGTTGTTTTACCATGTGTACCTGCTACCGCAATTGTAAACCGGCTTTCACTGATGATACCCAGTACTTGTGATCTTTTATATAACACGTGCCCCCGAGATTCAAAAAAAGCTTTAATCTTTGAATCTTTAGGAATTGCAGGTGTAAATATGACTAATGTAGCAGCCGCTGGCTGATGGAAAATAGGATCAATGGAACCCACCTCATCCTGATATGTGATCGAAATACCTTCCTTGGCCAAAGTCTTGGTCAATTCGGTCTCCGTACGGTCATATCCATTCACTTCACAGCCCAAATGCTTAAAATAGCGTGCAAGGCCACTCATTCCGATTCCGCCTATTCCGATCAAGTAAACTTGTTTTATTGCATCTAGATTCATACTCATCATCTATTTCTTATTTGCCAATTTATATACTTGCTCTGCAATCTGAACATCCGCATCCAGCTTGCCCAGTTTTTTTATATTCTCACTCAATTGCGTTACTTGCTCTAGGTTCTTGAATAAATTCAAAGCCGCTGGAATTAATTGTTGTGCAGCATCAATATCCTTCACCAACAACGCAGCATTTTTGTTGACCAAAGCCATTGCATTTTTAGTCTGATGGTCTTCTGCAACATTAGGTGAAGGAACCAGAATAACTGGTTTCCCGACAACACAGAGTTCGGAAATGGTACCTGCTCCTGCCCGACTAATAATTACATCAGCAGCAGCATAGGCATAATCCATTTTTTGAAGAAATGCCATCATCTTCACATTCGTCGGAAGTTTTCCTTCAAGTTCCAGACGTAGTTTGTCGATATAAAAACTTCCACATTGCCAAATCACCTGCACATCCTCTTTGGAGAGCGAATCCAAATAAGCGACCACACTTTCATTCAATGTTCTGGCGCCTAAACTCCCGCCCAACACTAAGATTGTTTTTTTGTGTTGATCCAATCCAAAGAATTCCAATGCCGCAGCTCTTTTGCCTTCAATTGAGACGGACTCTCTCCGGATGGGATTTCCTGTCAACAATACTTTATCAGCTGGAAAAAACTGTTCCATACCCTCGTACGCTACACAGATTTTTGCTGCTTTAGCACCAACTTTTTTATTTGTTACGCCCGCATAAGAGTTCTGCTCTTGTACCACTGTCGGAACCCCCAATTTATTTGCCATCATCAATAATGGCCCTGAAGCGAAACCACCAACGCCTACGGCGACATCCGGTTTGAAATCCCGGATTACTTTTTTTGCCTTATTCAGGCTCTTCATTAATTTGAATGGCAATAGGATATTTTTCCAAAGCTGCTTTCTATTGATTCCTTGAATATCAAGTCCAACAATAGTATAACCTGCAGCAGGCACCTTATCCATTTCCATACGACCATTGGCACCTACAAATAAAATTTCATTTGCAGGGTCCATTGTCTTCAATGCATTTGCAATTGAAATCGCCGGAAAAATATGTCCTCCGGTACCACCCCCACTTATTATTACGCGAATTGCCATGCTCAATATATTGTTTAGGCCGGAATTGAACCGATCACCACTTTCTTAGGTTTCGGCTTTTCGTCCAGCTGCTCTTTACCTTTTAACTCTTCAATATTTCTGCTCACACTCAGGATAATCCCCAGGGCGACACTTGTAAATAAAATGGATGTCCCCCCCATACTCACTAACGGTAACGGCACACCTGTCACCGGTCCTAACCCTACTGCTACCGCCATATTCGCCAGCGCTTGTATCGTCAAACTAAATCCTAAGCCTGCGGCCAAGAATGTCCCAAAAGCTTTGGGACTCATCGTGACGATGCGAATACATCGATACATAAAAGCCAAATACAGGAATAGCAGGATTACCCCACCAACTGTCCCATACTCCTCAATGATAATTGCGTAGATAAAATCGGAATAGGGATGCGGCAATACGTTTCGTTGAACACTATTTCCCGGACCTTTACCAAAGAGTCCTCCCGTCGCGATTGCAATCTTGGCGTTATTGGCCTGATAGTTCTTATCATCCTGAAATGAGACCGGACTAGCTGACTCGTCCTGCTTTTCTACACCCAAAAATGTCTTTACCCGACTATAGTACGTTGCTCGTCTCGGTCCGATGGAGACTACAATAATTCCCAACAAAACCACACCTGCAGAAACAATTGCGATCTGTTTAAAGGATATTCGGCCAATTAACAACAACAATACGCTAACACCAAATAACATAATCGCAGTCGACATGTTGGCCCATGCTATCAGTACGAAAACACCACATACTGATCCCATAATAGGAAGAAAAGCTTTCTTCACATCTTTGATTTCCTCTTGTTTGCGAGACAGCATCCGTGCCAGGAAAACAATCAATGATAATTTGGCCAAATCGGATGTCTGGAAAGTCATCCCAATACCTGGAATCGTCAGCCAACGGCTCGCTTGATTTACACTACTTCCAAACAATAAAGTAAATAGTAATAAAGGTATTGTGATCCCCATTAAGATTTTAGAAATACCCGCATAATATCGATAATCCAGCTTATGCGAGAGATACATCAAAACAAATCCAATGGCGATGATCGAAAAATGCTTCAACAGATACATTTCTGTCCCCTTGCCTTCTTTATAGGCCAAGGTTCCGACCGAACTATATACGGCCAAAAGTGACCATCCCGATAAGATAATCACAATGATCCATATCCAGCGATCACCTTTTAATTTAGACATTATGTTCTGTAACATATCCTTCTCCCTTTTATGGTTGTACCATTTATTATAATTCCATTACAGCTGCTTTAAATTTATCGCCACGATCTTCATAGTTTTTAAACCAGTCAAAGCTCGCACAGGCTGGAGACAACAATACCGTATCTCCCTTTTTGGCTAAATGTGAAGACAAGACAACAGCATCATGCATGGAAGTACTGTTGACAATGATTTCAACATCTTGTTCAAAAGCTTTATGAATTGCTGCAGTATCTTTTCCCAAACACACAATTGCGCGCACTTTATCCTTTACCAAATCGGTCAGCATGCTATAGTCATTTCCCTTATCCACACCACCCAGTAACAATACGATTGGCGTCGAAAAACTCTCCAAAGCATACCATACGGAATTGACATTGGTGGCTTTCGAATCGTTGATATAATTGACTCCTCCGATACAAGCAACATGTTCAAGACGATGTGGAATATTCACATACGATCCCATGCTTTCCTTCATCGCTTGATTTCTCAACTCCTGTACTTTTGCAATTAATCCAGAAGCCATACTATTATAAATATTATGCTTCCCTTGCAATGACAATTCCTCAGTTCTCATAGTGAATGTATCGTTATTTGGTGTATTAATAATCATTGTTTTATTGGCCGTTAAATAAGCACCCAATTCAACAAGCTGTTCTTGTGTAAAAGGCAGGTATGTCCCTTTACTATGGTGTCTTTCCAAACCTTTTATTGTCTCAGGGTCATCCAGACAGTATATAAAATAATCCTTCTCCGTCTGATTCTGAATCATTCTGAATTTAGAATCCACATAATTTTCCATTTTATGGTCATAACGATCCAAATGATCCGGAGTGATATTAAGTATCACAGCAATATCTGCTCTAAAATGATACATATCGTCCAACATAAAGCTGGATATTTCCAACACGTAACAATCAAAATTTTCACGCGCTACTTGAAGTGCGAAGCTCTTTCCAATATTACCGGCCAAACCAACATTAAGACCACCATGCTTTAGCATTTCGTAAGTCAACATGGTTGTTGTTGACTTTCCATTAGACCCTGTAATGCAAATTAACTTGGCCGTAGTATATTGGGCAGCAAATTCTATTTCTGCTATCACAGGAATCCCTTTTTCTTTTAAGGCAACCACCAATGGCACTGTTTCTGGAATCCCAGGACTCTTAACAACAAGTGCTGCATTCAATATCCGAGCTTCGTCATGATTACCCTCTTCGAAAGCAATCCCTTCAGCTTTTAATTGCTCTTTATAATGATCCGCTATCAGTCCTTTATCGGATACAAATACATCATATCCCTTTTCCTTTCCAAGAATTGCAGTTCCCACGCCGCTTTCGCCCGCACCTAAGATGACAAGGCTTCCTGATTGAGGGTAATATGTTGTTGATATATTTGACATCGTTATCTAATTTTTAATGTTACTATTGTCAGAATGGCCAAAATTATTCCCACAATGACAAAACGAGTGACAATTTTCGCTTCATGGTAACCCTTCTTTTGGAAGTGATGGTGTAAAGGCGACATTAAAAATATCCTTCTTCCTTCACCATATTTCTTTTTGGTGTATTTGAAATAGGAAACCTGTAAGATGACCGAAAGATTTTCCAACAAAAACACACCACACAAGATTGGAATCAATAACTCTTTACGAATCAAAATAGCAAACGCCGCTATAATACCACCGATTGCCAGACTCCCTGTATCTCCCATAAAAACTTGTGCAGGATACGTATTGTACCATAGAAAACCTACACAAGCTCCCACAAATGCTCCTGCAAAAATCACAAGCTCACCAGAGTTGGGGATATACATGATATTGAGGTAATCAGAAAAGATTACGTTACCCGATACATAAGCCAAAATTGCCAAAGTAACCCCAATGATCGCCGAAGTACTCGTTGCCAGACCATCGATACCATCGGTAATATTAGCACCATTGGATACTGCGGTAACGATAAAAATGACGACAACTAAAAAAACGATAAAAGTCAGGTAGTCGCTTTGCAAGCCAAACACCTTGAAGACCTTGGCGTAGTCAAATTCATTATTTTTATAAAACGGGATATTTGTTTTAGAAGATTTTACATTTTCAGCGTATGTTTTTTCTCCTGTCCCCTCATTGATAACCACTTCCACCGGTTTAGTAGATGTCGGTTTGTCAACACCCTTTCTGACCACAATATCCGGATGAAAATACATTGTACAGGCAATTATCGCCCCTAAACCAACTTGACCGACAACTTTAAATTTACCTGCCAATCCTTCTTTATTATGTCTAAAGACTTTGATATAATCATCCAAAAAACCTATCGCACCCATCCACAATGTCGTTATAATCATGATAATCACATAGATATTGGTCAATTTGGCAAATAATAGTGTCGGGATCAATATCCCGGCGATGATTATTATACCTCCCATAGTAGGTGTACCAGCTTTCTTTTTTTCACCTTCAAGCCCCAAATCTCGAATTGTCTCCCCAACTTGTTTATTATGCAAGAATTGGATCAATTTTCCCCCAAAAACCGTGGTAATAATTAATGAAGCGATTACAGCCATAGACGTCCGAAAGGAGATGTATTGGAACAACCCGCCTCCAGGTACATGAATATATTCGCTAAGCCACGTAAAAAGATGGTACAACATATTTCTATTTTTCGTTAAATGTGTTCTCTAAAATTTCTTTATCATCAAAATGCTGTTTTACACCGTTCACATCTTGATATTTTTCATGTCCTTTTCCAGCAACCAAAATAATATCACCCGGATTTGCCAGTTGATAGGCTGTACGAATCGCCTCCTTACGATCAGCTATTGAAAGTGTTTTCGCCTTTTGATCAGCTCCAACACCAGCCTCGATATCTTTGATAATCTGATAGGGGTCTTCCGTGCGCGGATTGTCCGATGTAATCACAAAACGGTCGCTATAACGTAAAGCTGCTTCCGCCATTTCCGGTCTCTTCGTTTTATCCCGGTCACCACCACAACCCAACACTGTAATAATTTTTTGTTCCGGACGTCGCAAAGAACTTATTGTTTTTAAGACATTTTCTACAGCATCCGGTGTATGGGCATAATCCACGATACCGAAAACACCTGATGTAGATTTCATCGTTTCAAAACGGCCTTCTGCTCCTTTCAATGTACTTAAAGCGGTCAATACCTTTACCGTCTCTTGCTCCAATAAAATCGAAGCAGCATACACGGCCAATAGATTATATGCATTAAAGTCGCCGATCAATTTGACCCACACTTCTTGCCCATCTATGCTCATCAACATGCCGTCAAAATGGCTTTCAATGACCTTAGCTTTAAAATCAGCCCCAGAACGCAAGCCATAACTTTTTTTATGGGCAACCGTATTTTGCAACATGATCTGACCGTTTCTATCGTCAGCATTGGTTAACGCAAATGCGTGTGCATCCAAATCATCAAAGAATTTCTTCTTGGCTTTGATATAATTGTCAAAAGTCTTGTGGAAATCCAAATGGTCATGTGTAATATTTGTAAATATTGCCCCGGCAAACACCAACCCTGCAATACGCTCTTGCACCACTGCATGTGAACTGACCTCCATAAAAGCATAGTCACAGCCATCATCCACCATATTCCGCAACAACTGGTTCAACTGGATCGGATCGGGTGTCGTATGTGTTGCAGGAATTATTTTCGAACCGATTTGATTCTGTACCGTAGACAGCAAACCGACATGATACCCCAACTCGGTAAACAATTGGAATAACAATGTCGCCACAGTGGTTTTCCCATTGGTTCCTGTCACACCAACCAATTTAAGCTGCTCCGATGGATTACCATAGAAATTAGCCGAAGCTACTCCCAGCGCATACGCAGAGTCTGCAACTAAAATATAGGCCACAGAATCCAATGTTTCAGCAGGAAGTTCTTCAACAATAACTGCCCTTGCTCCCGAAGTGATCGCCTTATCCACAAATAAATGCCCGTCGGTCTGAACACCACGCACAGCGATAAACAAACTTCCTAACTCCACCTTTCTGGAATCAAAGCACAAAGAGTGCACATCGACCTCTTCGAGGTTTCCCACCACCTGCTGAACAGGGATAGCATGCAATACTTTTTTTAAATCCATCATTACTTAAGTTCTAAATTTATCGCTGTTCCAAATGGAAGTTTTTGGCCTGCGGCCAAAGATTGTGTCCCCACTCTTCCCTTTCCAAATACATGGGCTTTAAACCCTGCATTCTCCATCACATATAATGCATCCATCAATCCCATGCCTACAACATTGGGAACAATTCCTTCTTTATATTTCAAATCCACAAAGGGTACACCTCTATTCGATGTATCTACTTCGCCTCTGGCTACCATATTCCAATTCACCGTATTAATACCTAATTTGTCATAGACCTTTTTACTTGCCTCTCTAGAGCCTTGCAAGGTCAAGGGCATTCTTCCGCCCAAATTCACCGCTTTGAATGTTTTTTTCCCTTTCATCTCCATATCATTCGCATAAACCATATCAGCAAGTTCTTTAAAAACAGGCCCCGCAATTGATGCTCCATAATATCCATTTCTCGGATTCCGAATCACAACGATAATCGAGTATTTCGGATCTTCAGCCGGAAAATAACCCGCAAAAGATGACTGGTACCTTCTGGCGCCATAACCCCTGGAACCATCCGCCATCTGAGCAGTTCCCGTCTTACCCCCTGAAGTATACAATGGACTTGCAACACTCCTTCCCGTTCCTTCTGTCATCACCCCTTCCATCATCCCTCTTACTTCCGCCAATGCATGATCTGATGCAATTTTTTCATTGATAACCTTTGCCTCGAAACGCTGAATTGTATTCCCTAAATGCCTAATTTCTTTCACAAATAGCGGTGCGATCAATTTACCGTTATTAGCCACCGCATTATAAAATGTCAATGTCTGCAAAGGAGTAATCTTCATTTCGTATCCATAGGCCATCTGTACTAAGGACAACCCACTCCAGGATTTACTTTTCGAAGTCTTCACCAAAGGAACCCCTTCGCCGGGAATCTGTAGATCTAAGGTTTTCCCAAATCCAAACGAATGCAATTTTGACGTGAATTGATCCGGATTATCCTTATACGCTTGATATACAAATTTTGTAACCCCAACATTCGAAGATTCCTCAAAAGCCCGCTTAGCCGAGACTATAGATTTTTTGGGCGCATGCGAATCACGAATGGTATGCTTGTAAATCGGCCAGTTACCATTTCCGATATTTATAGTTGTACTTGAATCAATTTTCTTATCATCAATCAATGCCAGATAAGAAGCAAGTTTAAACGTTGACCCCGGATCGGCACTTTGTGCAATCGCAAGATTGAACTTTTCACGATAAACACCGTCTTTATCCCGCATGAAATTTGCAACGGCACGCACTTCCCCGGTTTTGACTTCCATCATCACAACACAACCTTCATCCGCGTTACTTATGATCATTTGTTTTTCCAAAGCACGCTGTGCCATATCCTGCATATTCACATCAATGGTTGATATAATATCAGAACCATCAACTGGTGCCACTTCAATATCCCGATTAACTGGAATCCAAACCCCACCAGCAATACGCTGCATCAATCGCTTACCACTTTTCCCATCAATGTACTCACCATATGCCCCTTCTAAACCGACATGGATATTCTCCTTTACATTTTTGTAACCGATAGTCCGAGCCGCAAGGTTCACAAAGGGTAAGATCCGTTTATTCTGTCTATCCGTAATCAAACTACTTGGATAACGGTCTTTGCCAATGCGAGCAGCCTTAAACAAAGGAAATTGTTTCACCTTCTTTAAATCCTGATGCGAGACATTACGCTTGATCAGCAAGTAACGCTGTTTTTTATTTCGCGCCTGTTTTAATAATGTCAAATATTGCCGGGATGATTTATCCTTAAAAAAATCAGCCAATTTTATCGCCAGAGAATCAACTTTGAGATTGAAATAATCATTATCCTCTTCAGGTACAGCCATAGCATCAAAACGAAGTTCGTACTCTGGAACGGAAGTCGCCAACAGACTACCATCGTTGGAATAGATATTCCCCCGGGCAGCTTCAACTTCGCGCTCCTGAATAGAAAGACTATCCGCCAATGCTTTCCAATGTTGCCCATCTACATATTGCAACTTCAGCATTTTCCCAAACACCATAAATGCAAGTAGCACAATAAGTCCAAAGGCAAAATAGACGCGAACAAGGATCGTGTTTCTGATACTCATAACTCTCTCTATTTTTCTTCTTTTTTCTCTACAACTTCAATCTTGATCGGTGGCTCCACCCGCTCTTTCAAACCTAAGGAGTCTACACGTTTCGCAATCTCTGTCTGTGTGGACATTTTCATAAGCTCTGCCGACAGCGACTTATGATCCCAGCCTAATTCTTTGACTTCCTTGCTCACTTTATCGATGCTCCGAATAGTTCGCTCAGCGAAGTGACGATTGGAGATATACAACAGCATCAGAAAGGCGATAAAAGCTCCAAAAGGCAAATACTCCAATATTTTGTTTAAGGAAAGGTCTCCAACGGTAAAAAGCGTTTTAATAAACGCTTCTGTTTGCTCCGCCTTTTCTTCGACAGTTTCTTGTAGTTCCTCCTGAACTTCTTCACTCAATTCTTTCTGTCTTATCGTATTCCTGCTCATCTTTTCGCTCCATTTTTTTAAGACAAATCCAACCTTTCAGCAATACGCAGTTTCGCACTGCGCGATCTATTATTTTCAGCCAATTCCTGTGACGATGCCGTAATTGCTTTACGGCTTAACACATGGAACGGTTTGATTTCATTTCCAAAAAAGTCTTTCTCAACATCGCCTTTAAACTTCCCTTTGGCCATAAAATTTTTCACCAAACGATCCTCTAAAGAGTGGTAAGACATCACCACCAATCTCCCCTCGCTTTTCAACACGTCAACAGTTTGCAATAAAAATTCCTGCAAAGCCTCAAGTTCGCGGTTAACTTCGATACGCAGCGCCTGAAAAACCTGCGCATGATACTTATGTTCTTTCCCTTTTGGAACCATCCGTTGAATAACTTCCTTCAATTCAGCAACAGTATGTATAGGTTGTGCCAAACGCGCGGTTACAATTGTTTTCGCCAGCGACTTTGCATTCATGATTTCACCATACATACCGAAAATCCGATGCAGGTCTTCTTCCGCATAAGTAGCCAATACCGCTTTTGCATCCAAGTCCCCCACTTGATCCATACGCATATCTAAATCAGCATCAAAGCGAATGGAGAAACCGCGATCCGCAGCATCAAATTGATGCGACGAAACACCTAAATCAGCTAAAATGCCATCCACTGTACGTACACCATGCAGACGAAGACTATTTTTTAAAAACCTGAAATTTTGATGAATCAATGTAAAACGAGGATCATCAATCACATTTCCCAAAGCATCTGGATCCTGATCAAAAGCAAATAGCTTTCCCTCTGGCCCCAGCCTCTTCAGTATTTCACGAGAGTGACCACCTCCACCAAAAGTTACATCCACATAAACGCCATTCGGCTTGATCGCCAAAGCATCCATGCATTCTTGCAACATTACCGGAACATGATACACATTCTCCATATTATTATATCCCAAAATTATTATCCCCCATTACCTCTGCCGCCAAAGACGATATATCCTCAACCCCACTATCACCCATCAGATCATCATAACCTTCTTTAGACCAAACTTCAATTTTATTGAATTGACAGGCCAAGACCAACTCTGTTGTTATACCCGCAAATTCCAATAAGCTTTTGGGCAACAACACACGCCCCGCCGCATCCAATGTCAACTCTGTCGCACCACGCGTAAAAGCACGCACAAATGCCCGCACCTTTGGATCAAATTGATTTAACTTCGCCAGTTTGGCTGTCATCAAATCCCACTCTTCGCGTGGATAAAAAACTAAATGTTTCTCAAAACCGCGATTCACAACAAGCCCATCACGCTCAACATGAGGCATCTGCCTCTTGAGCGCAGCCGGCAACACCATCCTTCCTTTGGCGTCTAACTTGCATTCGAATTCTCCGATCAACTGAGTCATATCGTCAATTATCCTATTCTAATTTAAATGTAAAAGTATACACTTTCTCCCACTTTCCCCCACTTTCCCACATAAAAAAGTTTTCCACATCGAAAAATCGCTACAAGAAAATACATAACCCACTTTTCAATCACCCTATAAAACCTTATTTACAACCAGTTAAACAAACATTCCAAGTACATCTCGCATTAAGATATCGCCTTATGTTTTTCCGTATATTTTTGCATAAAATGGGAACGAATTGTAAAATTTTCCTCTTTAGAAATATAATTTTACTCCCTTTTTTTAGAAAAATGGGAGAAAGTGGAGCGCTAGAAAATGAAAAATTGAAAGCGTGGTTGAAAGTGGGAGAACCAGACTGAAATAAGAACTGTAGAATTCGTTATTGTCGAGTAAAACCAATAATTTTGCATAAATTTTATTTTATTAAGATATGCACAGAACACACACTTGTGGAGAATTAACATTGGCTGACTTAGGGAAAACGGTTACCCTAAGTGGATGGGTTCAGAAATCCCGCGATTTGGGCGGTATGACTTTCATCGATGTTAGAGACCGATATGGTATCACACAATTAACGTTCAATGCAGATGATGATGCGACTTTACGCGCTAGTGCCCGTGAACTGGGAAGAGAATATGTCATAAAGGTAACCGGAGAGGTTATTGAACGTTCCAATAAAAATGCTAAAATCTCTACGGGAGATATTGAAATCAAGGTTTCAAACCTTGAAATATTAAATGCGGCAAAGTTACCTCCATTTACGATTGAAGATGAAACCGATGGTGGCGATGATATCCGCATGAAATTCAGATATCTGGACTTACGTCGGAATCCGGTACGCGAGAATCTTATTTTAAGACACAAAACTTCGCAGGAAGTACGCCGTTATCTTGACGCTCAGAATTTTTTAGAAGTAGAAACACCTTATCTCATCAAATCCACGCCTGAAGGAGCGCGGGATTTTGTGGTACCATCCCGCATGAATCCAGGCGAATTTTACGCACTACCTCAGTCGCCACAAACATTTAAACAATTATTAATGGTATCTGGCTTTGATCGCTATTTTCAAATTGTTAAGTGTTTCCGCGACGAGGACTTACGTGCTGACCGTCAACCGGAGTTCACTCAAATCGACTGTGAAATGTCTTTTGTAGAACAGGAAGACGTGCTAAATATTTTTGAAGGACTTGCAAAGCATATTTTCAAAACGATCAAAGGGATTGATCTTGGATCTGTACCGCGTATGACTTATGCCGATGCCATGCGTCTTTATGGATCGGACAAACCTGACATTCGTTTCGGAATGCAGTTTGTCGAATTAAATGACGTTGCAAAAGAAAAAGGCTTCCCTGTATTTGATGCAGCGGAACTGGTTGTTGGTATTAATGCCGAAAATTGTGCACATTATACCAGAAAACAACTGGACGCTTTAACAGACTTTATTAAACGTCCACAAATCGGTGCGACAGGCTTAGTATATGCACGTGTCAACGAAGATAGCTCCGTGAAATCTTCGGTAGACAAGTTTTTCTCGCCAGAGCAGTTAACGACGATTGCGGACAAGTTCCACGCGAAACCTGGAGATCTATTATTAATTATGGCTGGCAACAAGGATAAAGTTCGTAAACAACTGAATGAATTGCGCTTGGAGGTTGCTTCCCAACTCGGTCTTCGGGACAAAGATACTTTTGCTCCGCTATGGGTCATTGACTTCCCGCTATTGGAATGGGACGAGGATAGCGCCCGTTATCATGCGATGCACCACCCATTTACTTCACCAAAACCAGAAGATATTCCATTATTGGATACTAATCCTGGCGAGGTGAGAGCAAACGCCTATGACTTTGTCTTAAATGGTGTAGAAGTGGGCGGCGGGTCTATCCGTATTCATGACAGAGAGCTGCAATCCCTTATGTTTAAACACCTGGGCTTTAGTCCGGAAGAAGCACAGAAACAATTTGGTTTCTTGATGGAAGCATTCACCTATGGCGCTCCTCCACACGGTGGTTTAGCGTTTGGCTTTGACAGACTTGTATCGCTATTAGCTGGCTTAGATACGATCCGTGACGTGATTGCCTTTCCAAAAAACAACTCCGGAAGAGATATCATGATTGATGCTCCATCAACTATTCACCAAGAACAATTGGATGAATTGAGCTTGAATATTAATATAAAAGAATAAATTTCAAGCTCGCTTTTCGAGAAACAATTTATTAACACTATATTTAAAAGTTGGTAGGAAACGACCAACTTTTTTTGTGAAAAATCAGCAGATTAGATGTCAGAGAGTACGGCAAATACGTTTTTAAAGGAAAGTGCACAGAAAGCATTTGACACCAAACATCGCGATATTATTAATTACAATATCGACAAATACAGTATTGCTTTCGAAAAAGGGAAAAGCAAATTTGCGGACCTCGAGAACTCCAAAACCAAAGCAAATTTGATCAAATGGAAAGTAATGGAAAATCTCGATCGATATCTATTACAATTTGAGGCAAATTTCACCGCGCGTGGCGGAAAAGTAATCTGGGCAAATGATGCAGACGAAGCACGTGAGGAGATTTATAAAATAATCGAACGAAAAAGAACACGGTCGATTGTAAAATCTAAATCTATGGCTACGGAAGAAATTGAATTAAATCATTTTTTGGAATCCAAAAACATAGAAGCCATTGAGACTGATCTTGGAGAATATATTATTCAGCTCCTAGACCAGAAACCCTACCATTTTGTCACACCTGCAATGCATTTAAGCCTGGAAGACATCGCTAAGCTTTTTCATGAAAAATTTGACACTCCCTTAGATGCATCCGCAGAACATTTGACACTGAAAGCTCGCGAATTATTAAGAGACAAATATTTAGCAGCAGAAGTAGGTATTACAGGGGCTAATTTTTTAATCGCTGAAACAGGGAGTATAGCGATTACAGAAAACGAAGGGAATGCACGTCTGACCTCCACTTTTCCAAAAACCCATATTGCTGTGGTGGGTATAGAGAAAATCATCCCCACGCTACAGGATCTAGAAGTATTTTGGCCACTTTTATCCACTCACGGTACAGGTCAAAACTTAACAGTTTATAACACCCTACTCACAGGACCAAAACAGTCTTATGAATCTGATGGCCCCGAAGAAATGTATGTTATCCTGCTTGACAATGGACGCAGTAATCTCCTTGCGCAGAAAGAACAACGTCAGGGGCTATATTGTATCCGCTGTGGAGCATGTTTAAATGTCTGTCCTATTTATCAAAATATCGGCGGCCATACGTATGAAACAACTTATCAGGGACCAATTGGGTCTTTAATTTCACCTCATTTAAATGGGATGAAGGAGTTTAAACATTTAAGCTATGCGTCCACCCTCTGTGGTAAATGCACTGAAGTGTGTCCTGTAGGCATCGATATTCAACGCATGCTTCTTGTCAACCGAAAGGATTCGGTTGAACAGGGCTTATCGACGAAAACGGAACAAAAAGTCTGGAGCTGGTTCACATACGGAATACAACGCCGAAAACTAATTGATTTTTTTGGTGGAAAATTCAAGAACTTTTTCCTTAGAAAGTTTTTTAAGAAAACCTGGGGCGATCAACGGGAGCTACCGAAGCTAGCGGAAAAATCCTTTTCTAGACAATGGAAGGAACAGCAAAAAAATAAAGATTCATAAAGCCAAATGCTGTGTTAACTTGATTGATATCAACATAGAAAAGGGGATCTATGATCCCCCTTTCAACTAACACTCACCAATTATTAATATGAAAACTATTCTTTTTATTAACCTTATGTTGTTTTCGCTTCAGCGTCAACTGTTTTCTCGTTCACACCTTTCTGAAAATCTCCTTTCCGCATTTGTCGATCCTTTCTCCAATGCTCTTTGTGCATTTTATGGTTCTCAGCGTAAGAATCCTTCAATGTCTTTTGTTGCTCCGGAGTCAATAAAGCCATCATTTTTTTATGATCAGCAGCACGTTGTCTTCTCATTTTTTCGCGATACAATTTACGCTCTGCTGCTATTTTTTTATGATCCTGTGCTTGCTTCAAATGAAATGCATACACCTCTTTACGTTGTTGATCTGTAAACTTCAACTTTTGGTCCATGCGATCTGTTTTGATCTTAGCCAATTCTTCGGGATTTTTATTTTTTAAGCCATCATGCTTTCTATCTTTCGAATGCCTGTTTATTGGTGCACTCATTTCTTTGGTATCTGATTTAAGATCCTCTTTCTCCTGCGCGAAACCTGTTAACATTAATCCGGATAACGCCAAACTTAACATCAATTTTTTCATCTCTCTATTTTTATAAATCAACAATCTATCAATTTAATAGGCCATCTTTTCAACCTATTTATCTATAAGAGTGTTCTTGACCACCAAAAGTTTAAAACGTCATCTGTTAAATAAAGTTAAGAAAGATATTATTGGGATACTGCGCTTAAACGGATAGGTAATGTATAAGCCACCCGCACAGCACGTCCGTTCTGAACACCTGGTTTCCACTTTCTCGCCTTTTTCAACAGGTTGATCGCAGCCTCCCCTGTTCCGAACTTCATATCGCGTTTTACAGCAATATCAGTCAAGGATCCGTCCCGCTCTACAACAAAAGAGACTTCGATTACGCCCGATACTCCTTGATCCAAAGCTGACTGTGGAAAACTATAATTTTCTGAAACCCATTTCATGAAAGCTGGCAGTCCGCCCACCGGAGTGGGCATGATTTCCACCGTAATAAAAGGCTGGTCAGCATTTCCATCTGTTCCTCCTCCTGACACGGCCCCCTCTTTATGCCCGGTAATTCCGCCATCCTTTTTAGACGAACCAAATTCACCTCGTGCAATATGTGTTCCGGCAGCATTCGCCTTTAATGTAATACGAGCAGTCATTGTATTGGGTTTATTCAGCTCATCCTGCGTAGCAACATCCTCTGTCACTTTACTTGCTTTTGTAATCTTCGGCTCGGGCATACGCACCAAATCAAACTTCGAAAGATCCTGTGCTATCTGTTGCGGTGCTTTCTCCTGCATTAAAATAGGCTCTTCTTTCACCTCCTCTTTTTTGTCAGCCTCCTTCTGAATTTCATTGAGATCCTCGGGAGTTAGAACTTCAATTGTAGTAATTGTATCAGGTATAGCTTTCTTAAAGTATCTGCTATAGCCATAAGACCCCGCAATCAAAAGGAACGCAAAAGAAACAACGATGGCCAGCCCCACATTCGTTGCTCTATTTGACAAATTCCGCAATTCATAAGCACCATACATTTTGTTGCGGCCTGCAAAGATAACATCCAGCCATTCTTTGCGATAGATATTCAATTTTGAGTTCATCATAACATTAAAGCTTAAATCTTTTCATTATGATGCGCGAAACCCTTATATTTCATAAAATTTTTGCACACTCTTATGAAATCACTTTTTTTAGCTATTCTTCTACTAACATTATATGGTTGTGACAACAGTCAAAACCAATCCAAACCATCGGTTAAGAGTGAAAATAAAGAACAGATGATTTCACCTTATTTTGGCTTTTTGAATCAACAAAAAGATTCATTAATTGCCCTTCCTATGGATCAGGCGATGGAAAGTCCCGAAAAATACAATTATGTCATCATCGAAGATCAAGTTAGCCCACTGGAATTTATACAGAACAAAACGGATAATAAAGAGAGTAATGGCAGACAAACAGCCCAAAACTTTGCAAATAGTGAAGGTTCATTGTTTACGATAAAAAATGAAATTAAGTCGGGAGATTTCGGAATGCTCGTCAATCAGTCGTTCGTGAATGAATATAAAATTGAACCTTTTACAAAAGTTCAGCATGAAACAAGTCCGGAAATTAAAGAAAAACTTGAAAAAAAATACAATAGGAAAATCAATAAAAGTACAACCATTGCTGTACTGAAAGACAAAGCTGAGTTCAATCTAACAGTTTTTGAAAATCAGCAGGACTCAGCGCTAGCTGTATTCTCCTATGCTAAAGAAGATCAGCTGATTAATCTGGATTTTCCGGCCACTTACGATGACATTAGTACTTGGCGAGTCGATGATGGTGGACAATTTGATAATGAGGCTTTTCAGGTTCTCACCGTATTGCGTTCGGAAATTGGTGTTAGTTTTGTGAGCATCTTTTGGGGTGCTGAGGGTTATGAATTAAATTTCTATCAACCCAAGAAAGATAAATTTAGCTCAGCTGCGCAAGCCTATGGCTATAGTTCACCCCTATAAAACAAGACATTGTTCCCTTAATCCAATTCATTAAAGGAACAATTCTTTACTCTTAAAGATGCATCCTAGCCATCGGAGCGACATCCTGCCCGACAAACTCTCCTTTCAGATATTTATAATATCCAGCGATGGCAATCATCGCTGCATTATCTGTACAATACTCAAATTTTGGGATAAAAACATTCCAATGATATTGCTCTCCCATTTCGATCAATCCCTTTCTGAGTCCTGAATTTGCTGAAACACCACCCGCTATCGCAATATCCTTTACCCCAGTTTGTTTCGCAGCCTTTTTCAATTTGTTCAATAAGATAGAAACGATGCGGGATTGCACACTGGCACATAGATCTGCCATATTTTCTGTCAAGAAATCAGGATTCAATTTTAGCTGATCTTGAACAAGGTAAAGTATAGCTGTCTTTAATCCGGAAAAACTAAAGTTGAGTCCAGGTATCTGCGGTTCGGGTAATTTGTAGGAACTGGGATTCCCCTCCTTTGCAAATTTATCAATAAGTGGCCCACCGGGGTAAGGGAGATTCAAAACCTTAGCTGTTTTATCAAAGGCCTCCCCTGCCGCATCGTCAAGTGTCTCGCCCAATAACTCCATTTCAAAGTAATCTTTTACCAAGACAATTTGTGTATGTCCTCCCGAAACGGTAAGGCACAAAAAAGGAAAACTTGGCTTTGGTTCCTCAATAAAATGGGCCAAAATATGCGCCTGCATGTGATTTATATCGATTAACGGGACATTCTGTGCAAGCGCAAATGATTTAGCAAAAGAAGTTCCGACCAAAAGAGCGCCCAATAATCCAGGTCCACGTGTAAAACTCACTGCATCTATTTGATTTTTGCTTATTTTTGCTTGACGAATGGCTTCGTCCACCGTAGGAATAATGTTTTGTTGATGGGCACGTGAAGCTAACTCGGGAACTACTCCACCATATTTTGCGTGGATTGCCTGAGTCGCAATAACATTTGAATGAATTTCACCGTTAATACAAATAGAAGCGGAGGTTTCATCACAAGAGGATTCAATTCCTAAAATAATAGCCATAGCTAGAGGTAATAAATTAGAATACAAAAGTATCAAAAAAATAATTAAAATAATGTCAATAGTCCTGGGTAGTATATTCATTATACTGCTTGCATTGGCATTATCGCTACAGCTAAAGCCCGTACAAAACTTTGTTGCGCAAAAGGCTGTCAACTATTTATCCAACGAGCTCGATGCCAAAATCAATTTAAAAAGCATCTATTTTAAACCCTTCAAATCCCTTGTTATAGAAGGATTCGAAATCTATACACCGGAGGGCAAAAAAATAATAAAGTCCGAAAAAATTGAAGCCAGTGTCAATCTATCGCAACTGATAGAATTAAATAAAGTAGTCATCAACAAATTGAAAATTGAGAATACGGAAAGTAATTTCGAACAATTTAAGGACAGCAGCAACATCTCATTTTTAATCCGGTATTTCAACCCACCGAAAAAGGAAAAGAAGAAAAGCTCAAAAAAAATAATTTTTGATGTTAAAGAACTCATCATCAATAATAATTCCTTTAACTACGTTAATCACAAACAAAAACACTACAATAAAGTTGTGGACTTTGGCGATCTGGGTATATCCAAACTCAATGCACACTTTAAGAATATAAAAATTGATTCCAATCAAATCTCAGCGGATATCAAAACATTCAATCTTAACGAGAAAAAAGGTTTGGTTATCAAAGGGCTCCTGGCCCATGCCTCAGTCAGCACCAAAAGCATTGAACTGATTGACCTTATGCTTACAACCAACCGTTCCACATTCAAGAATTATTTAAAATTAAGCTATACTAATTTTTCGGATTTTTCGGACTTTATTCACAAAGTCAATGTAAAGATACAGGCGCGCGACTCGCACATACACTCTGAAGATATCGCTTTCTTTTCTTCGCCCATGCACCAGGTCAAGTTTGATGTAAAGATTAAAAAATCCGATCTGGAAGGTACCGTTTCAGCTATCAATGCTTCACAGGTAGATTTGACCATCGGGAAAAACACGAAGTTAGCCGGTAATCTCAAAATTATCGGTCTACCTGATATTGACAAAACAGAGTTTATTGTTCCCAAGGTTTTAATTGCCTCTGAATATAGCGATCTTGAAAATGTTATCCGCGAGCTTGGCCATTTAAAAAACTTCAAACTTCCTGAAGTGGTTGCCCTTTTCAATAAATTCGCGTTCAAAGGCAGTCTAAATGGTCAGTATAACAACTTTAAAACAAAAGGAAGCTTCACCACAGCTATCGGCGATGTTACAGCTGACGGAACATTGGATCTACGTAAAGAAATAAAATATGCTGGTAAGTTTCAATCACCAACATTTGATATTGGTAAAATAACAAAAGTAAAAGATCTCGGCAGTTCGGGCTTCGACCTACAGCTTGATGGAGTAGGTACCGATCCCAAGCACCTAAAGCTGAATGTCGCGGGCAATCTCACTAATTTCAATTTTAAGCAATATACCTATCAGCAAATACGAGTAAATGGAAATATAGACAAACAATTATTTCTTGGCTCAGGGGAAGTAAACGACCCAAACCTCAGATTAAAGTTCACCACTGACATAGATTGGTTCAGCCGTCCGGACTATCATCTGGATGCTGATATCCAACAGGCTAATTTAAAAAAGCTCAATTTCTTCCATGGAGACTCAATCAATATTATTGATACTAAATTCCACACGAGCTTAATTGGAGACAACATCAATGACATTACAGGGGAATTTAAATCTGACAGTGTAAGTTTCACTTCCTCCAAAGGTAAATTTGCGATTAAAAATATTAATTTCCTTGCAGAAGGAGATCAAGAGGCGCGGTCGCTTACACTACAATCCGCTATTGGACATATAGATCTCAAGGGGAGAATAGATCTAAATACGATCGTCCCCTATTTTAAGGCTCTCGCCATGCGCTACGCTCCGGCAATAGGATTTGAAAAGAGCGAGTTCAACCGTCAGGATTTTGACCTTAATGTCAATATCAAATCATTCAGACCCATTGCGACATTCTTTAGAAAAGATATTTCTCTGGATAGTGGGGCAACATTGAATGCCAAATTTGCCAGCGAGAAGCAAACTGCAAATTTTAATTTTTATGCCCCTGAATTCAAATATAACGGTATTCGTCTCACCCATCTGATTATCGACCAAAACGCCAATTTAAACAATATGGAGTTACAAACGTCTATAGATCAGATCAATTTTACCGATAGCACATATATCAAGAATGTTAATATATCAAACACCTTGGTCAATGACAGCTTACAGTTCAACATTAAGATGTCAGAATTGGAAGCAAGCAATAGTTTAGATCTAAATGGTGTTATTCGATTTGCACATGCAAAGCCAGCCTTCATCAATTTCTATCCATCTAATATATTGATAAACAAAGAGCAATGGCTTGTAAATAACGATGCGCAATTGAAAATTTCAAAGGGAAAATGGTATTTCGAGAAACTCACGTTAAGCCATGCCGAGCAAAAAGTACATATAGATGGCATCCTGTCAAATGACATTTCAGATCAAATCAATTTAAAATTCCATGACTTCAATCTCACCTCCCTAAATGGGATTACGAAGCCCCACGGGATTAATTTATCAGGTAACTTAAATGGAAAGATCGAAGTCAACTCGGTTTTTAAATCCCCATTTGTCGTCGCCAATATTACGACCTCTCCTATCCTTTACAACAACATTCCGATTGGCGCATTAGCACTCAGTGCCAATTACGATCCGGAGAACCAACTCGTCAAACTCGATAGTAAAATAGAGGAAGGTGATAAACTAATTCAACTCACTGGATCTTACAATCATTTAAGCGAAAGTAATAAGCTCGACCTCAAAGCTACTTTAGTAAATACAGACGTATTCGTTTTTCAACCATTTCTACGAAGCTTGGTATCAAATATTAAGGGCAAAGTAAATGCAGACTTAGCGATTGCGGGCGATATTCTAAATCCTAAAATTAGCGGAACCGGAAAGCTTGACAATGCGTCAATGGTTATCAATTACCTAAAGACGCCTTATCGCCTTTCCGATGAAATCAATGTGACCAACAATAGAATATTCCTTACGGGGCTCAAAATATATGATCAGAAAAATAATGTGGCTACAATCGACGGTGTTGTTGACCTCAATAAGCTAAGAGATCCTGATATAGATGTAACTGCTGAAGCAAAAAATTTCATGATATTGAATACAACCATAAAAGATAATAACATCTATTATGGTACCGCATATGCTTCCGGAAATTTCCAGTTCAAGGGTCTGACATCTGCAATGAATATCAATATACGTGCTAAGTCAGAAGAAAATACTGTCATCAATATACCCTTTAATAGCGCCAGTACAATCTCGGATAGTGATTTTATCTATTTCATTGAAAAAGATTCCACCAAAATCAAGAAAAATCAAAAGAAACGCGATTTTGGCGGGCTAACAATGAATATGGATCTGCTGATCACACCAAATGCCGAAATCAACCTTTTTTCTAGTATGGGTGAATTATCCGGAAAGGGAAATAGTAACCTCAATATGCGGATATCTTCGCTTGGAGATTTTGAAATGTTCGGTGACTTTATCATTAACAGCGGGAAGTTTAATTTCACGGCACAGGATTACATCAACAAAATTTTTGATTTAAAGGAAGGCGGTACCGTGCGATGGGCGGGTAACCCGGCTGAGGCAAATATTAATATCAATGCAATTTACCAACAAAGAACAAGCTTAGCGCCACTCTATAATGCTGCAGGAAGGGAAGAAAACCCTGAGCGTGTATTAGCGCAGGCAGATATGATTTTAAAAGGGCAGTTGAGTCAGCCAGACATTACATTTGATATCAATTTCCCACAAAACCCAGGTGTCAAGGATGAGTTGCAGGGATATTTTTCTGATGCCAACAATGTTAACCAGCAAGCACTTAGTTTGATTGTAAGGCGTAGCTTCACTCCCGGCACACAAAGTGATTTTGGAAAAGAGGTAAATAACACATTACTATCTGCAGGAACCGAAATTGCGTTCAATCAAATCAATAATATTATCGCGCAATCACTCAATATCAACTTCTTTGACATCAATATCAAGTCACTGAATGATGCATCCGCTTCGCTTCGTTTATTTAATGACAGACTGGTTCTTACTGGCGGTATTTCAGACCGTCGAAGTCAGGCCCTAACTGACTTGAATGTATTCTCAGACCGTGTCTCCACTGATGCAGAGGCAATGTTTTATTTACGCAAAGACGGTCGTCTCGTCCTTCGGGCATCAAACCGTTTAAATACAAGAAATTTTCTTCTTAGTCCAAATGACGGGGAATACATCAGCGCCTTTGGACTATTATATCGGCAAGAGTTCAACTCGTTCTCCGAATTTATAAAGCGGCTGTTTCCTATAGGAAAGAAAAATAACAGCATTGTTCCTGCACAAACAGAGGTAAAGAAAAGCCAACCAAACTAACAGTAGAGAACTAAAATATAAGTAGTGACAAATCTGGACTATTTACTATTAGCGACAAAGTATGTGAGTGATTGGCAGAATACTACAACCCATCAATCAAATTAAATTGAGATCCAAAAAGATAAAACAAAAGCGATCGATGACACAAAAAAAAGGCTTCCAAGATATTTGGAAGCCTTTTTTTTGTTTAAAATTGCTTACGCTAATTTTTCGAATTCTTTAAATTCAATATCGCTGCTATTCAATTTCACCAAACCTTTTAGGTGATCAAATACTTTTAAAGCTTTAGCTTCTTCGAATAAACGATTACCCTGCTCTCTGTCTTGCAACAATTGAATTGCAAATTGGTTCAATTGCTCATCAGAAGGTTCTTCGTTGATATTGTACATTTTAATTTGTGCGTAAATACGTTCCTTCGCTAAATTGATTACTTCATCATATTTAACTTCAAGACCGTTTTCAGTAACAACACGGTTTTCTATGATTGTCCATTTCAAGTTATTCAAGAAATCAGCAAAACCTTCGTTAAGCTCCTCCTCAGAAATGCTAGGGTTAGTAGCTTTCAACCATCTTTTCAAGAACTCTTCAGGGAATGTAACGTCTACTTTCTCCATACCAAAAGTATACATATCATTACGTAATTTTTGATCTGAGTTTTGCTTAAATAAGTTTTCTACTTCTTCCTTTACTTTTTCCGTAAATTGGGCTTCTTCAGTGACTTCACCTTCAGCAAATAATTTATCGAAAAACTCTTGATTAAGATCAGCCTCTTCTAAACGGTTGATATTTTTAACAGTCAACTCAAATTTAGTTACATCCAAAGCTGTAACTTCTTCTTCAGTAATGCCTAAGATACGTGCTAAATCTTCAGTTTTGAAGGCTTTCTTAACATCAATTTTAACAGTATCGTCTTTTTTAAGACCTACCAAAGATTTTTTGATTTTCGCATCTTCAACGATATCCGTACGGATTGAAGTTGTTTTTTCAAGACCTTCCTCTTTATCTTGTTTTAAGGTTGCATACAATACATCACCTTCTTCGGATACTTCTGGATTGGTCATCTTTCCATAGCTACGACGTAAGTTTTTGATACGATCCGCCAAAGTCTCTTGGTCAGCTTTGATATCGTAAACAGCAAACTCAGTCTCAGCTGTAAAAGGCAAATCAAAAGCAGGTGCTAGACCAATCTCATATTTAAAATTGAAGTTGTCTTTATAATCCCAGCTATATTGCGCATCGTCTTCCAAAGGAAGCGGCTGACCCAAAACCTCTAATTTATTTTCTGAAATATAATTCGTGATTTTATCGTTCACCAATTTATTGATCTCATCAAATAAGATAGATTTACCATAGGTACGTCTGATATGTCCCACAGGAACTTGACCTGGACGGAAACCCGGTAATTTTGCCTTTTTAGCTTGCGCTTTAATCTCTTTGTCGACTTGAGGATTATAATCTTCAGGTGCTAATGCGACGTTGATTACCGCATTGATTGCATCTACATTCTCGTGTGAAATATTCATACTCTTTTTAGCTATATCGCATTCATAAAAAAATCCTCCCGAGGTTTTAAGTTCGGGAGGACATCAAGTGCGGAAGAAGGGACTCGAACCCCCACGCCTTGCGGCGCCAGATCCTAAGTCTGGTGCGGCTACCAATTACGCCACTTCCGCATTAGGATTTCTTTTGATGCCACAAAGATAGAAACCAAACCTATATCTTGCAAGTATTTTATACTCTTTTTTTTATTTTTTTTCAATATTCTATTCTCCTCTTGCATAATTCATTATTATTCATTTACTTTGAATATCAAAGTACTTTTATGGAACAGAAAGATTTATTTAAAGAGCTTGGACAGATTAGATCATTGATGGAAAAATCCTCCAAATTTGTTTCTATAAGCGGATTGTCAGGTGTACTCATTGGCTGTTATGCTTTATTAGGCACTTTACTTGGCTACTACATTACGACCAATACTGAAGCCTTGAACAATCAATTCACAGGCGATCTAACGTTATTAAATATCTTTCTAATACTTGCTATTTTCATTCTTGCTCTCTCACTATTGACCGGATGGCTCATGGCACGTAAAAAAGCGAAGAAAAGTCGACAGTCTATTTGGAACATTACGAGCAAATCTCTTTTATTTGCAGTTTCAATCCCATTGCTAACTGGAGGCCTGTTGGTGCTAATCCTGCTTGCTCAGGGTTATTATCATTTGATTGCAGGGATGTTGCTTATTTTCTATGGTGTAGCTTTGGCTGCTGGTAGCATTTATACCTTTACTGAGGTGAGGTGGTTAGGCATACTTGAGATATCCTTAGGACTACTGGCACTATGTCTTCCTGACCACGGACTGCTATTATGGGGATTGGGTTTTGGTGCGCTACATATCATCTATGGTTTTATCGTTTACAAAAAGTACGAATCGTGAAATTGGATCTTTCTTTATATGACAAAGTATTTGAAAACAGAGTCCGCTTACAGATTATGAGTGTTCTTGCAGCGAATGAAGAATACGACTTCAATTCTCTGAAAGAATTGTTGGATGTAACCGATGGTAATCTAGCTTCTAACCTTAAAACATTGGAGAAAGAAGAATATATTGTCGTGGAAAAAAGTTTTGTTGACCGCAAACCCAATACCCGATATAAAAGAACGACAAAAGGATTAAAAGCATTTGAAAATCATCTTATTGCATTAGAAAATTTAATAAAACAACAATACAAATAATTTTTTTATTCAATCACTTTGAAAATCAAAGTACTTTTAAAACAACAAAAAAAATGAAAGGAACTCGATTAAAACTTATGCTGCATCTCTACAACTGGTCTTCCAGCGTGTATGCAAATATTTTTAAATGGAACAAAAAAGCATGGGGAATTAGCAAAGAAGAATTTCTAGCTTACCCTCTTGGTAGCATCGGTCATGGTTTAGGTCTCTTTTACTTGAGTAAGGGATTTGATGTTATGGCTAAATTGGAAAATCACGATGTGTTTCATATAATAACGGAAACAGGAACCGAAATACAAGATGAAATTGCCATGCAATATCTTTTATTGGGAAATGGAAAAATAAGCCTTTATCTGATCGGAATGATCGTTATCGGAGGCATCCTTTTTCCAGAACATTTCAAATATTACAAAAAAACTTTTCACAAAGGGCGATCCTTACAAAAATTTCACCATATAGAATTTAAGGATATACTTCATTACCAACTTACTGAATTCCAAATTGCATTATATAGTAAAAATATTCAAATAAACTTAAACAAATGAAATCATGGAAAATCACAATAGTAACACGTCATTCAGTACAGCGCAAAATTCGCTATTTGATAAAATTAGCAACTCAACTGTCCTAAAGTTATTTGTCATTCTATTTCTTTCGCTCCTCTTGCTCATACCGCTGACACTAATCAGCGATCTGATTGAGGAACGCAAAACGCGAGAACAAAGTGTGTCCGAAGACATCGCTCTTAACTGGGGGCAAGAACAAGTTATTTCCGGCCCGGTCTTAGCAATCCCCTACCGCGAAACTATTCAGAAGCCAATTGAAAAAATTAATGATGCTACGACATTAGAATACAAACAGACAAAATGGATCTTTATCCTCCCCCAAAACGCTAATATCACCACGGACATCAGCCCACAACAATTATCACGTGGCATCTATAACTCCGTAGTATATAATAGCAGTATTTCGATAGACGGACGTTTCAATAAAATTGATGTAACAAAACTGGAAATTCCCGCCGAAAGGATAGATTGGACAGGAAGCCGGCTTGTATTTGGCATACAAGATTTTAAAGGACTGGGCAAACGCCCTCTCCTTAGCTGGAATGGGCAAGAGTTGACTTTTGATCCTGATTTTAACAACCTCAAACTATTCAGTCAAAATTTAGTTTGCCCCATTTCTGTCAGCCCCAACGAAAATGAAAACCACTTCAAAATCACACTAAACCTCAAAGGATCTAAATCTTTGAATTTTGTCCCGCTCAGTGATCAAACAAATATTTCCGCTAGAGGGAATTGGGCCAATCCGAGCTTTGTCGGCGCATTCTTACCAACCAAACGAACAATTGACAAAACTAATTTCTCAGCATCTTGGGAAATCCCTTCTTTTAGTCGTAAGTTACCACAACAGTGGTCAGGGGATATCCTTCCAATCTATCGTTTCGAAAAGCACAAGGGAAGTTTAACAGATGACGTTGAACTTACACAAGCTGCTACGAGTACTGCATCCAATCCCATTATACCCAGCGACATCTTGGTGAATTCGGATATGATTACTATAAATTTTCTGCCAGACATCAACAATTACCAAAAAACAACCAGGGTTACTAAATATGGGATATTGATCATCCTATTGACCTTCACTTCGCTTCTATTCACCGAAATAATCAAGAAAAAAAGAATACATATTATTCAATATGTACTGATCGGAGCCGCCATGGTACTCTTTTACACATTACTATTAGCTTTATCAGAGCATATCGGATTTAATCTGGCCTATCTAATTGCATCGATCGCAACTGTATTGCTTATTGGAAGTTTTATCAAAGCGATTACCAAAGATCCTAAAACGGCCCTTTTGTTCGGAGCTATCTTAGGTACTTTTTATCTGTTCATCTACCTACTTATGCAACTTCGGGACTACTCACTCATTGCAGGGACAATTGGTATTTTCATCATTTTGGCAATCCTGATGCGTGTTTCTACAAAAATTAACTGGTATCAATTTGACAACAACCATGCTGATCAATAGACAACATCTGAAAATTTACTGGGTCATTATCCGAATATTAATTAAAAAGTAAACCTACGTCCCCCAATAGCCGCCTTTTCAAAAATAAGGCGGCTATTTTTATGCTTTACTTAGCATTTACTCGCAAAATCTGTAACTTGCAGGGATATTTTTCAGCATTATACATGATTTATTCAATCGCACTGGAGAGTGAATAACCGAGCAAAGCGAGCTCATGAATACCGCTTAAAACATCCACTCGATGAATAAATCTGATAGCTTCATCACCATTGAAACCGCCGAAGGCAGCATGAATGCCTTAAAGGGAAAATGAAATAATGAATAAACAAACCGAGTGAAACTAGCTCATTTATACCGATAGGACAACACTTATAAATAATTTATGCGGATGAAAAAACTTACAATATTTACATTAGCGATTATGGCATGCAACCTTAGCAATGCGCAAGAAAGCAAAGGTGGAAAATCCAGTTTTAAAATGGTTACAGAAAACCCACAACCTATTACCCCCAGTAAGCTTTGGGAGCTCGGACGGGTATCTGCTGAAGGACTTTCCTCAGACGGTAAAACGTTGGTATACGGTGTATCCAATTACAACCTGGAAAGCAATGCAAGTGAGAAGAATCTTTTTACAGTTTCATTGACCAATGGTACGACTGGCCAATTAACTGATCAAAAGGGAGGGGAAACGGTAGTTCAAATCGAAAAAAATGGCGATGTGATCTACCTATCAAAAGGTCATTTGTGGAAAAAAAATCTGACCAAAGGCGAAGCAGTACAACTGACATCCGGTGAGATGGCTTTGGAGAATGTTAAATTTTCTCCGGATGGAACGCATATTCTTTTTAGCCGTCCCGTATTGATCAAAAAATACCACAGTACTGACAAATATCCAGAATTGCCGAAGTCTGATGCCTATATCTATGATAATTTAGATTACCGTCATTGGGATACCTTCAATGATGGTAAATTCAATCATCCTTTTATTGCCAGTTATAGCAATGGTAAAATAGGAGAACCGGTAGACCTGCTCAAAGATCAGCCCTATTATAGTCCACAGGCACCTTTTGGCGGTGCAGAAGATTTTATCTGGTCTCCTGACAGTAAAGCGGTATTATATGTTTGCAAGAAAAACTTCGGAACAGATTATGCTGTAAGCACGAATACGGATATCTACCGCTATGAGATTTCTTCCGGAACCACGACTAACCTTACTGAGGGCATGAATGGTTATGACATCGCACCAGCTTATTCGCCGGACGGAAAAAGTCTGACTTGGCTCAGCATGAAAACTGAGGGCTACGAATCTGATAAAAATGACATCATCTTATTTGATAAAAACAACGCTATCTGTTTAAATTTGACTTCACATTGGGATGGCACAGTCAACAGTTTTATCTGGAGCAACGACAATCGTAAGATTTACTTTACTGCTGCAACCAAAGGCACCGTACAATTATTCGAACTGGAAGTACCTTCGAATGTCAAATCGAAAAATCTTCCAAAGATCCAGCAAATTTCTACCGGAGATTTTGATATTACAGGTATTGTAGGGCAAACTGGGGATAAATTGATCGTCACATTGACAAAGTTTACACGTGCGACCGAAATTTTCAGCTTCGATCTCAAAAATAAGTCTTTGACAGCCATCACCAAGGTGAATGATGACAAGTATGCAACAATTGCTGAAAATAAAATTGAGAAACGGATTACAAAATCATCTGATGGCGCAGATTTATTTTCATGGGTAATTTATCCGCCAAATTTTGACCCCGCAAAAAAATATCCAACAATACTTTACTGCGAAGGTGGGCCACAATCGGCACTCACCCAGTTTTATTCATTTCGCTGGAACCTACAGTTGATCGCATCCCAAGGCTACATTGTTATCGCACCAAATCGTAGAGGTATGCCGGGCTGGGGAGTCAAATGGAACGAAGCGATCTCCCAAGACTGGGGCGGTCAGCCGATCAGAGATTATTTAGCTGCAATAGATGATATCTCCAAGGAATCATATGTTGACACAGCTCGCCGTGCAGCAATCGGAGCCAGTTATGGCGGCTATTCGGTTTACCAACTGGCTGGCGTACATCAAAACCGTTTTAAAACTTTCATAGCGCACAATGGTTTATTTGACATGAGAAGTTGGTATGGCACCACAGAAGAGCTATTCTTTGCGAATCATGAATTAGGCGGAGCATATTGGGATAACAAAAATGAAAAATCCTATACCGAATTTAATCCGATTGAAAAAGCAAACAACTGGCATACGCCTATTCTGATTTTTCAAGGCGGAAAAGATTATCGTGTTCCCATAGGACAGGGTTTAGCAGCCTTTCAACTTGCTCAGCTGAAAAAAATAAAGAGCAGACTTGTTTATCTCCCTGATGAAAACCACTGGGTATTGTCTGGGCAGAACGCGCAGGTCTGGCAGAGAGAATTCTTTACATGGCTTAAAGAAACCCTCTAATACCACTGTAAAATCAGATAGTGAGCGAATACACTTACACTACTGATAAAATCGCTAATAAACTATTACAATTGCTAACTATTAACGCCACTTATTAAGTGGCGTTAATAGTTAATTTAATGGACGACCCTAAAGTAAAACCGGATATTTACGGATTCAGAATTATTGATTTCCCCTTACAAATTGACCATCCGAATGGATGTAATCTATTTCATCAATCTTTTTCGATCATTTTGCATAATGAAAGAGCATGTTAACCACTGATTAATACCTGCCTATCTATTAACGGCGATATTACAGGGGGTTTACAGGGGTATATCCCTATTAACGCTCTGTTAATACCCTATAAAAAGAGTATTAATAAGGTTTTAATATTGGACATGGTATCAACTTGGTAATAAGTTAAGTACCAGCAGAGCGAGCCAACTTCACTTGCTAAAGAAGTCTTAAATACAAAAAGCCTGCAAATTGCAGGCTTTTTGTATTATTAACTATATCCAATAAACGAAATCTATTTTTCACCTTTTTTTCCAAAAATAGAAAGCTTGATATATTTACCAGGTTTCTCCTTGACATCTTTCATCAGATTATCCATCTCTTTTGATGCATTATTCAGGTTATTGTATAATTCTTCGTCATTGAGCAACAAGCCTATCGATCCCTTACCACTGTTTATCTTACTCGTGATGTTCTGAAAATCGGCCATTGTTGCATTTACCTTATTCATAGTTTGTTCAAAATCCAATCGCGCTGCTTTGTCTGTAATATTATTTAGATTAGCCATGATTGAATTTATTTTTTCACCATTTTGCGAGAAATTGGATGTGATGGATTCCAGGTTTGCCATGATCCTATTCAATCGTCCCTTCTCATCTCCAACCAAGCCTTCCACATCTTTTGTAATCCCTTCTACATTCTTCAACGAGGTTGAAATACTATGGATACTGCTTTTAAAATCATCCTGGAATTGCTTATCCAGAACTGTATTAACTACGGAAAGTGTAGAATCCAGCTTAATCGTAATGGTCTCTATACGCTTTTGAATCGGCTCGACCTTGTCCATAATATTGGGCTGCACACCTGAATTAAGAAAATCACCATCCTTGGCCATGTCCGTACTATTACCCATTTCAAATACAATCGCCTTGCTACCCAATAAATCTGTGCTTGAAATTCGGGCGATGGTATTTTTAGGAATATCGTAATGGGAATGGATCTTAAATTCTGTTTTTATTTTACCATCTGGTTGCAAGGTCATTTTTGACACCCTGCCTATTTGATAACCATTCACTAAAACCGGTTTGGAAGATGTTAATCCATCGACTGTGCTATAGGTCGTATAAAAAGTATTATCGCTACTGAAAACGTCGTTTCCTTTTAGAAAACTGTACCCAATAAATAATAGCGCGATCGCAACGGTTGCTAATATGCCGACTTTTGTTTCGTTTGATATTTTCACAAATTATTTCTTTTGTAATGCATCATTAATATAAGTTTAAAACAGTACAAAAGCAAATCTGTTTAGCGTTCTACTGAATTTTTATAAATTTTTAAAGCCGAAACCAAATTATCGACAATTTCTTGTTGTCCTGTCTCTGACAATAGATAACTCTCTTCTTCCCTATTGCTGATAAATCCAATTTCTGTCAAGACAGCTGGCATACCTGCTTCAGCAAGTACAGCTAAACCTTTTTCCCAGAATCCTCGACTATGTCTTCCTGCTTTTACATACTCACCTTCAATCATTTGTGCCAGGCGGATACTTTTTTCACGGAATCTGTTTTTCATCAATGAGAAAATAATTGCACTTTCGGGATCTTTTGGATCAAATCCCTGATAGTTTTCTTTGTAATTCGATTCCAGCAAAAGTGATGCATTTTCTCGAACGGCAGCATCCTGCTGTCCTAGACGATGGGAACCTGATACTAAGCTTTCTGTTCCATGAGCGCTGGAGCCACCAGAGTTACAGTGAATCGAAATAAACAGATCCGCCTTATTTGCGTTTGCTAGGCGAATACGCTTATATAATTCCACAAATTCGTCTGTCGTCCGCGTATAGATGATTTTTACCCCTGGAATATCTTTTTGAATTTGCCTTCCGAGCTTTAGTGCAACATCTAAAGCTACATTTTTCTCTAGGGATCGACGGCCCTGTGCTCCAGTATCTTTTCCACCATGCCCAGCATCAATAACAATAGTCTTAATCTGATAGTCGGGTGGCTCGGGTTGGCCGTTGTTTAATTTGAAAGAATTCAATAAAAAAAATCCCAAAGTAGCAACTATAATGCTACACCATTTTCTAATTCTTAAATCTGATTTCATTGAATAATTATTTGCTCTACTATAAACGATACAAAATGAGTCAATATTATTTCTTTAATAGATAACGATATTTAACATATTTTCTATTTGTTTTTTGACTAATTTTGTCCTTCGAAGTTTAACATTATTTCACAAAAATAACATTTGTCTTTAATTTTGAAGTCGTTAATCAACATTTTAACACTATTTATCATTCTTGCAACGGGCAATTCAACGTTGGCTCAGAGCAATATTCCATTAAAACAGAACGGACTTCAAAGTAAGGACGCTGTCTCGGCGAACAGTAAACTGCAGGATACAACAAAAATTAAGCCTGTAGATTCTACCAAATCCGTTCAAGACACCGCCAAGAAAAAAGGCAGCGGGCTGCAGGCGGAAGTCAGCATTATTGCTGTTGATTCTCAAAAATCGGAAGTAGCAAAGAATATTAGTCATTTATATCGCGGAGCAAAAGTAAAGTATCAGGATTTTGAGCTTTCGGCTGATTACATCCGTCTTGACCGCAATCAGAAAAAGATCTTTGCGTCTGGGATATATGATAAAAGCGGTAAATATGTAGGACGTCCTATTGTCATTATGGGTAATGGTGAATCACCCAAAACCGTAGATTCACTTTATTATGATTATGAGAAACAGGAAGGAAACACCTATGGTATTATGACTGAGGTCGATGGAGGCTTTATCCAAGCCAATATCGTCCGAAAGAATATCTATGATGAGATGTCAATCTATAAGGGGCTATACAGTACTTGCAACCTCCCACAGCCACATACCCATTTCGGAATACATATCTCGAAAGGGATAGTGACCAAAAATCAGATTATTTCAGGTCCGGCTTACTTAGTAGTAATGGGCGTACCTATGCCTGTGGCTTTCCCCTTTGCATTTTTCCCAAAGCCAGATAAAAGAGCCTCGGGATTTCTTTTCCCCTCTTTTGGAGAGGACTATACGAGGGGCTTTTCCATGCGCGACATTGGTTGGTATTTAGCCTTCAACGATTATTGGGATAGCGAAATCAGAGGATCTTTGTATTCGAAAGGATCTTGGGAAGCTTCAGTAAACACTCGATATACAGTCAATTACAAGTACAACGGTGGATTTAATATACGCTACGCCAATACCAAAGTCGGTGTCGAAGGTACCGATAATTATGGTTCAAATAAAGATTTCAATGTAACCTGGAACCATACCCAACGTCAGGAAGCTAATCCTGGGACATCCTTCTCCGCGAGTGTAAACTTCGGTACAACATCGTTCTTCCAAAATACGGGTACAGGTAGTGTACAAAATAGTTACGAGAATTTAGCCCGTAACAGAATGGGTTCGTCCATTAGTTATGGAAAAGTGTTTGCCGATGGAAAAGTAAACTTAACAGCCAGTTTAACACATAGTCAGGATATGGCAACAAGAAGCATTCAATTGAGCCTTCCCAACATAAGTTTAAACGTATCCTCATTCAATCCTTTTGACAGTAAGGATCGCGTAGGCGAACAAAAGTGGTATCAACGAATTAATGTTGGCTATAGCTTCCAGGCACAAAATACAGTTAACACAGCAGATTCTCTGCTTTTCTCGTCAGGAGGCTTCAAAAGATTTCAAAATGGTTTCCAGCATAATATCCCCATCAGCTTATCTCTTAATGCTTTTAAATATTTTCAATTTAACACAAGTGTAAACTATACCGAACGTTGGTATTTACAAAGCACAAGACAACGTATTGATAACACCCCATCAGGTTATAGACAGCGGCTCGATACACTACAGGGATTTAATCGTGCTTATGATTACTCCATATCTACTGGTCTTTCAACAAAAATCTACGGTATGTATCCAAAGATCGGAAAAATTGAAGCGATCAGACACGTTGTTACCCCTTCAATTAATTTAAATTACAGACCCGATTTTTCGGATCCGCGTTATGGATTCTACCAGCATTATAATGACCAATACGGCAATCGCAATGTTTATTCTATCTTTGCTCAGGGTGTGTATGGCTCACCTTCTGCCGGAAAATCCGCAGGTATCGGCTTCTCAATTGACAACAACATTGAGGCCAAGGTAAAAAGCAAATCTGACACCACCGACGGCGGTTTCAAAAAGATCCCAATTCTTCAGGGGTTAACCTTTAGCGGAAATTACAATTTCGTAGCAGATTCATTGAAACTGTCTCCGATAACTTTTTCCGGCCGGACAGCTTTTTTCGATCAGAAGATGAACGTCAACTTCAATGGTACCTTTGACCCCTATTCTGTAGACGATAATGGTGTCCGTATCAACAGATATGCGATCAAAGATGGAAGTTTGGCCCGCCTGACAAATTTTGGTTTATCCTTTGACTATAGTTTAAATCCAAAAGCTGCCAAATCACGTAATAACAATATTGATTCGTTGAGAAAAGAAATGTCTGGTGCCGGAATGACTCCGGAGCAAGCACAGGCTTTAGCACGGATTAGTTCCGATCCAAATGCTTTTGTGGATTTTAACATTCCTTGGAATCTGGCCGCCTCATTCAGTTTCAACATGTCCAAGTTTTTTAATTCAAGTACCAGACGCATGGACAACCAGATTACGAGTACGTTGAATTTGCATGGCGATTTCAGCGTTACACCTAAATGGAAAGTCACCTTTCAATCCGGCTACGATTTCAAACAAAAAGAAGTTGTCATGACTTCATTTAATATCTATCGAGATTTACACTGTTGGGATATGTCCTTTGGTTGGATGCCATTCGGACGATATCGAAGTTATAATGTCACCATTCGAGCGAAGGCATCCATCTTGCAAGACCTCAAACTGACAAAAAGAGCAAGTTCTGGAGGCGGTTATTTTTAAAATAACCGCTTTTTTTTATTCCACTTACCTAAGTTCCTATACTAGATTCACTTCCATTGCACTCGAAAGCATTCATTTTAAACTCCTTCTTATCAAAACAATTTTAGCCTATAGTTGATCCGTAATTTTATGTAAGTTTATACTATGAAAGCAGAAATTATCACCATTGGAGACGAGATTCTTATAGGCCAGATTATCGATACCAATTCCAGCTGGATTGCACAACAATTAGGAAAATTCGAAATTGACATTGTCCAGATGACATCCATTCCCGATACAGAGGAAGCTATTTTCAATACATTAAAAAGTGCTTCCGCAAGAGCTGATTTGATTTTAATTACAGGCGGACTCGGCCCGACAAAAGACGATGTTACTAAAAATACCGCTGCCAAATATTTTGGTACAACCTTAATTCGGGATGAAAAAGTACTCCAGCATGTCACCAGTTTCTTTGAAGCCCGTAATCTAGAAATGTTGGAGATTAATCGACAGCAAGCGGATGTATTGGCAAACTGTGAAATATTGTTCAACGACTACGGCACAGCTCCGGGCATGTTGGTTTCAAAAGAACAAAAGCATTATATTTTTATGCCCGGTGTTCCATTTGAAATGAAACATTTGATGGAAAAACGCGTCTTTCCGTTACTCGAACAGCAAAGTAAAGATATATTCATCCATCACGAGACAATACTCGTCGGTGGTATTGGAGAATCCTATCTGGCAGAAGAAATAAAGGATATTGAAGAAGAACTTCCCTCAACCATTAAATTGGCGTACTTGCCTACTTTGGCTTTTATTCGCCTACGGCTTTCCGGAAAGAGCAAAAACAAATCGGATATCATACAAGAAGTAAAGCTCTTTAAGAGCAAACTTCTGAATCGATTAAAAAATCATGCCATTGCGGATTATGACACGACTATTGAAGCCTATTTGATCAAGGAGTTTACGCAACAGCAACTTACACTGACTACTGCGGAAAGCTGTACCGGAGGTAGTTTGGCGGCGTCATTAACTGCCAATCCGGGTAGCAGCGAGATCTTCGTCGGTGGTACTATCCCCTATTCCAATCAGCTAAAACAACAATTATTGGCAGTCAAAGAGACGACTTTAAATCAATTTGGGGCGGTCAGTGAACAAACTGCCATTGAAATGGCTGCTGGAGCAAAAGCAAAATTCAGTACCGATTATGCCATTGCCACCACTGGGATAGCAGGTCCAGGGGGAGGATCCGTGGACAAACCTGTGGGAACTGTATGGATTGCAGTAGCCGGAAAAAAAGAAATTATCACAAAAAAGTTTCAATTCAACAATGACAGACTCGTCAATATCGAGCGCACGCGCATGAATGCCCTTCTTCTACTTTGGAAACTGCTTGTGAAAGAAGAAGTATAAGAATCGGATAAACGTAAAATAATATTTTAATAAAATCGTTTTTTTAGGAATAATATTTTAAATTGTTGAAAGTAAACCACAATTTAATTAACTTCGTTTTTCTATAACGAGATTGCTAAAAAATATGGCTTTATATAAACTCTTACTTCCAAAAATGGGAGAAAGTGTATCGGAAGCAACAATTACCAAATGGTTAAAACAACCAGGTGACCTGATTGAAGAAGATGACACTTTATTGGAAATCGCAACAGATAAAGTTGATTCGGAAGTACCTTCTCCTGTCAAAGGTATTTTGAAGGAACAACTTTATACCACAGACCAAATCGTACAGGTTGGAGATGTCGTTGCAATTATAGAAGTAGAAGGAAACAACGAAACGAGTGAATCAGCCGTTCAAGCGGAGGTAAGTCCAAAGGATCAAGCTATAGACTCAGACGAAGGTGCCGATCTGGAAATACCAGGTATGGATCAATTAGAGAGTCCTAAAGAAGAAATTACTCCGGTTCATTACGAGCACACGACTCGTTTTTATTCACCGTTGGTAAAAAACATAGCCCGTCACGAGGGACTATCTCTCGGAGAGCTTGATCGTATCCAAGGTACCGGAGCTGAAGGTCGCGTGACGAAAGAGGACATTCTATCTTATGTTTCCAATCGAGGGTCACGCCAAAATATAGATCATTCAAAAGCGGAGAACGCTCCTATTATCAAGGATGAACCGCTACAAACTGTTCCAACGACAACTGTCCATACAGTGGTAAACGGTCATGATGAAATTATTGAAATGGACCGTATGCGTCGCTTGATCTCTGACCACATGGTCAGGAGCGTTCAGGTATCCCCACATGTCTGTTCATTTGTGGAAGCAGATGTAACAAACCTCGTTCTTTGGCGCAATAAAGTAAAAGACGCCTATAAAAAACGTGAGGGAGAAAATATAACGTTCACACCATTGTTTATAGAAGCAATTACCAAGGCGCTAAAAGACTTCCCTTTGGTTAATATATCGATAGACGGTTACAATATTATCAAAAAGAAAAATATCAATATCGGTATGGCGGCAGCGTTGCCCAATGGTAATCTTATTGTCCCGGTAATAAAAAATGCCGATCAACTGAGCCTAGTGGGGTTGAGCAAATCGGTTAATGACCTTGCACAACGCTCACGCGCCAATAAATTAAAACCTGATGATACCCAAGACGGGACATTTACATTTACCAATATTGGTGCCTTTGGCAATATTATGGGAACGCCGATTATCAATCAACCTCAAGCTGCGATATTAGCGGTCGGCACCATAACAAAAAAACCCGCGGTGATTGAAACTGAATACGGCGATATGATCGGAATCCGACATATGATGTATCTTTCACTATCCTACGATCATCGTGCAATAGATGGCGCCTTAGGCGGCACATTCTTAAAACGGGTTGCGGACTATCTCGAACACTGGGATAGCAACAGAGAAATTTAAAGACGACAACGTCGTTATAAAAAAGTGGCTATCCAAAAGCTTTTGTATAACTTTTGAATAGCCACTTTTTTCTTTTAACCATATTCTATACGGTTACATCTCAAATATGCTACTTTCGGCATACTCCACGTACTTGATAGGGACTTCTCCTATGTTACGTTTTATAGTTTACTATTTTCAAACTGGAGTTTCTTTTTCTTGATGACCAATTGGAAGCGAAAATAAAGTAAAAGCGAAGAAGTCAATAAGCCTAAAGTAAGCCCATACCAAATGCCCTTAATACCCCAATCAAAGAGTATCCCCATCACATAACCACTAGGCAATCCGATTATCCAATAGGCGACAAAAGTGATGATCGTTGGAATATTAACATCACCCATACCTCTTAAAACCCCCAATCCAACAACTTGTGTACCATCAAATAGCTGAAAAAGACCTGCAATGATCAGCAATTGAGCTGCGATGACAACCACTGCTTTATCCGAGGTAAAAATGTACGGCAAGTAATTATTAAAAATTGCAAACAAAGAAGCAGTAATCAACATAAAAAGCAAAACCAACTGATAGGACGTGATCGCAAAGCGCTCCAAGCGGAACAGATTTCTATTCCCATAGCTATTGCCCACTTTAATTGTTGCCGCAGCAGCAATACCACTTGCCATCATATATGTCATCGCCGCGAGCTGAATAGCGACCTGATGAGAAGCCTGTGCGGTAGCACTAATTGTCCCCGCCAATAATGATGCTCCTGCAAACGCACCGATTTCAAAAACATATTGCATCGCGACCGGAGCTCCGATCCGCAATATTTTCCCCAATCTTACCCGATCTATGACTGTAATTTTAAAATGTTGTATATAACCATTGAACTTCTTCGAGCGCAACACGTAGGTCATCATCACTGACATCATCAAAATACGGTCAATCAACGTACTGTATCCAACACCTTTCACCCCCATCGGCGTAATTCCGAACATTCCCTTGACGAAGATGATGGCTAAGATAATATTGAGGACATTTCCCCATATCGTTACGTTCATAGCCTGTTTAGTAAATCCCAAACCTTCGGCAAATTGCTTAAATGTACTGAATACCATTAATGGTAACATGGAAAGACTTAAGATAAGTAAATAAGGTTTCGCTTCTTTTACAACAGCCGGATCCTGGTTCAAATGATCTATTGCGAGCATCGATCCAAAATAAACCAAACAAAACAGTAATACCCCTGTAATAATATTCAACCAGAAACTATTGGACAACAATACCGCACATTCCTTCTTGTTATCGCGGCCGTTTTCCTGCGCAATCAATGGCGTGATACCATAAGCAATTCCCAACCCAACGACCATAACAATCATAAAAACTGCATTCACCAAGGACACGGCGGCCAATGGAATCGTTCCAGCAAAATGTCCGACAATAACGCTATCGGCGGTATGTACCAATGTATGTCCGAGCTGTGAAATGACAACCGGCCCAGCCAATACAATTGTACTTTTATAATACGGCTTGAATGTTTTAAATTTTCCCAACATAATCAATTCCTCAAAAAATAGGCACAAAAATACGAAGTTATTTCCGCTCTATCGTCATATTAAAAAATATTTAGCAAAAATATAACAAAATTTACCCTGAAAGCACCTACCCCTTGTTAAGTAATTTTTATGTTTCAAATACCTTAAAATTATCTTAAATTTACCCGTTAGTCTAAGAACTATAGAAATATAAATGTAACTTAGCATCTAGTTAGTAATCAAAAGAAGAGGAAAAGAGTATGTACAATCCAGTAATAACATTCCTAAACATCGGAACACAGGAGATGATTTTAATCGTGTTTGCGATCTTGTTACTTTTTGGTGGCAAGAAGCTTCCTGAATTGGCCAGAGGTTTAGGAAGAGGGATACGAGAATTCAAAGATGCATCTGAAGGCATCAAACGTGAGATTTCAGATCAGATCAATAATTTCGAAAAAGACATAGACACGAAGACAGAGGTCAAAGAGGAGACCGTTCCAAATGAAGTAAAAGTTGCGGAAGAGCAAGCGAAAGCTGAACAAGAGAACCAAGCTGTGGAAACAGCTGAAAACACGGAATCCGAACCAGCAAAGAAAAAATATGAATTTTCAACTCCGGCAGGAGTTGTGGAGCACAATCCACATAAGCAATTAGATTACGGAGAAGAACCTTCTCATATCACCTACGGATATAATGACCACTTTGCTGAGGGCAAAAATAACGAAGGCGAAGAAAAGAAACCTTCAGAACAGGATAACACCAACAAACCTGCTTAACCTTATTACATTAATTTACAATTAGATATTTAATAGAGCTGTTGAATCGTTATTCAACAGCTTTCCTTTTTAAAGTAAACCAATAATGAGCTTATTATCACACGAAACTACTATTGCTAACGAGCTATCCATAAGCGAAAAACAAGTTCGCACGACAATTGAACTATTAGACGAGGGCGCCACCGTTCCATTTATTTCCCGTTATCGTAAAGAGATGACCGGCAGCCTGGATGAAGTTCAAATCACCAATATCAGAGATCGTTCCCAACAGTTAAGAGAACTGGACAAGCGCAAAGAAGCTGTATTAAAATCCATCAATGATCAAGGAAAATTGACAGCAGAACTTGAACAGCAAGTTATGACTGCCGAGACTATGGCAAATCTGGAAGATATTTACCTACCTTATAAGCCAAAGCGCAAAACAAGAGCCAGCGTTGCCCGCGAAAAAGGACTGCAGCCTTTGGCAGACCTCCTTTTGGCCCAAGACAAGGCTGATTTTCTGACACTTGCAAGTTCGTTGATCGACGAGGAAAAAGGAGTTAAAAATGCTGAAGAAGCTTTAGCTGGGGCACGTGATATCATTGCTGAAATTATTGCCGAAGATGCTACCGTACGATCTAAATCGAGGGCAATATTCCTAGAAAAAGGAGAATTTGTATCGAGAGTAGTTCCCGGAAAGGAGGAAGCAGCGATTAAATATAAAGATTATTACGAATGGTCAGAGTCTTTAAAAGATGCTCCCTCCCATCGTGTTTTGGCGATGCGCCGTGGTGAAAAAGAAGAATTGCTTTATCTGGATATTGACATCAATGAAGAAGATATTCTCCCAACCATTGAATCTATTTATATCAAAGCTTCCAACGAGGCGGCTTCACAAGTGAAATTAGCATTGACGGACAGCTATAAGCGGCTATTGAAACCATCTATGGAAACAGAAATTCGCGTGTTGACCCGTCAAAAAGCAGATGAAGAAGCGATTAAAGTTTTTGCAGACAATGTTCGCCAGTTACTTTTAGCAGCACCATTGGGACAGAAAAGACTACTCGCAATAGACCCCGGCTTCCGAACAGGATGTAAAACCGTTGTATTGGATGAACAAGGTCAGCTCAAAGAAAACACGGCTATTTTTCCACACAATGGTGCAAACGGGCTTGCCGAAGCACAAAAGACGATCAAATATCTGGTATCAAAACATGATATTCAAGCCATTGCGATCGGCAACGGCACCGCGGGACGTGAAACTGAAGATTTTATCAAAAAACTGGGGCTCGATAACGTCACTATTGTAATGGTCAATGAAAGTGGAGCTTCTATCTATTCAGCATCAGATACAGCCCGCGAAGAATTTCCTGACCACGATATTACAGTACGTGGTGCCGTATCAATCGGAAGGAGATTAATGGATCCACTGGCTGAACTTGTCAAAATTGACCCCAAGTCAATAGGCGTAGGACAGTATCAACATGATGTAGACCAAAATAAACTGCAGACGTCTTTGGACGATACTGTCATCAGCTGCGTAAACGCTGTAGGTGTGGAATTGAACACGGCATCCAAACAAATTCTATCGTACGTCTCCGGGCTAGGACCATCCTTGGCACAACAGATTATTAAATATAGAAATGAAAATGGTCCGTTTACATCACGTCGTGAACTAAAAAAAGTTCCGCGTCTCGGAGACAAAGCGTTTGAACAAGCAGCTGGCTTTCTTCGGATCAGACATGCGGACAATCCGCTGGATTCCTCGGCCGTACACCCTGAACGTTATGCCTTGGTTGAACAAATGGCCAAAGACTTAGGTAAAAAAGTAGAAGATTTACTCAAAGATGCTGAATTAAGAAAATCCATTCCATTGAAAAACTATATTTCTGAGGAAGTTGGGCTACCAACATTAAATGATATTCTGAAGGAGCTTGCCAAACCGGGGCTTGACCCAAGGGAAAAGTTTGAAGCTTTTTCATTTACTGAAGGCGTCAATAGCATTGGCGACCTACGCATTGGCATGAAACTCCCCGGTATCGTTACCAACATTACAAACTTTGGTGCTTTTGTCGATATTGGTGTACATCAAGATGGCTTGGTACACCTAAGCCAATTATCCAACCGCTATATCTCCGACCCACATGAGGTGGTTAAGGTTCAACAACATGTCACAGTCACCGTTACGGAAGTAGATGAAAAACGCAACCGCATTGCCCTGTCGATGAAAACAGATGAAAAACCTGCTGTCCCCAAGAATAAACGAAATGAGGGCAAACGGCAAGCGGAACCAGAGACAGACATGGCGAGTAAACTAGCCGCGTTGGCAAGTAAATTCAAATAAATCCCACGATTAAATAAAGGCTGATTTTTGAACTGACCCCAATAAATTGGACTAATTTACGCAGTATTTTTGATATAATGAGCTCGGTATTCCACCGGGCTCATTCCATCTAAATCAATCCGTATCCATTGGTTAGTATAATACTTAATATAGACCGTTCAACACTTTTATTTCGTATCTTTAAAAGACAACAAGCCTTAATATGATATGAAACACTGTATTATACTCTTATGCTTCTCGCTGCTAATGCTGCATTTTCAAGCTAAGGCCCAATTGGGCGAGGGAGCATATATTTCCCAAACCGGCACAAGCAAAAACTTAATTTTGGTCAAAGATCATTACCTATCCTTGATCGACTATGATGACAGCAAAAAGCAATTTGGTTATACTTGGGGCGGCCCCCTACAACAGCAAGACGACAGACTTGAGGTGACTATTGAATACGATACCAAAGACAGCACAAATATCGGGAAGACGACCAGTCTAGCTGTTAAAAATGAAAAAGGAGCCATCCAAATCAAGTTGCCCGATGCCAACAAACTTTTCGTCAAGCAGAAAGCCATCGTCCAAGATTTAGATGCATTATGGAGAATCACGGGCAGGAAGCAAGAAGCCAAGATGCATGAGATTCCGAAAGCAGACCGCAAAACAATAAAGATCCTAGTTGACGGCTACTTCCAATGGATTGCTATTAATCCAGCCCAAAAAGGTTTTTACGGAACAGGGGGCGGACGCTACAGTTATGAAAACAATCGTTACACCGAGAAAATACTATTCTTTTCAAGAGACAACAATAAAGTCGGTCAAGAACTTCATTTTGATGGGAAGCTCGAAGATACTAAATGGCATCACAGTGGAAAGAGCTCAAAAGGAGACAGGGCTAACGCATTAAAAAT
>NZ_DLJD01000019.1:44925-67063 GCF_002484085.1 Sphingobacterium sp. UBA7625 | reverse complement strand
CCTGCCACCCCGACTAAAGAGCGCTAACGAAAGTTAGGGCTTTTATTGTTTCCGTCTATTTTTCTTCTTGGCTCCATTATTGTATCAATTCAGTTGCCGATAGCAAGCAAAAGAATAGGGGATCGCGGAAACAAGATGGATATGACCTATAAATAGCCTTTTAGGATCCAATTTTTTCGTGACGATTTACCCAATGTGGATGGAATTCTTTAGTTTTGGCTCTGCTAGCTAAGGAAGATTACACTATTGCCTCCTCGGCAAAGAAACGTTTGGAAAAACTCAGAAATACGGACGAACAATGATATTGAAAGAAAAAATCGGCGACACCTACCTGAAATGCCTGCTTACTGGAGTACTTTCGGCTATGTTAGTTACAGGACATGCGCAGGAAGTGGTGAAACAGCAGAAAGAGAAGCAACAGCCGCAACAAAAAGAAAAGCAACAGCTACCCGGGCAACAAACTACGGAGCAAGTCCAGACGATGGATTCCATTGATGTCGTACGCGATTACCGGCCGATGCTGGCCGATGCCGTCAAGGTGCGCAGGAGTCCAAATATGCAACTTATCAACCGCGATGCGATCGAAACGGAGCTGCGTCAGATCGCTACCAGCATCTATTTGGCACAACAAAAATATAAACAGGCATACTACCATGAGTTGATGAAACGTCATCCGGACGCTTCGCAAAGCAATATCGACAATTACCGCATCAGCTATCTGGCTTACGGGGCGGGCGAATACAAAAGAGCGAGCGGTATGTTGGAATCGATGAAACCTTCGGATGCCTTTTATCAGGGCTCGATCATGACTTTGGGCCATATTGCTCTGGAAACGGGCGACAAGCAAGGGGCACGAAATGCCTTTGTCAAAGCGATGAAACTGGATCTCGACCGGCAAGTGAAAGCCGATGCGCTCTTTAACTACGCCAAAGTGCTGTTTGCCATGGATTCCACCCAGGCTGCCCAGCAAGTTCTTGAGAAATATATCGCCCAGGAAGTGAAGCCTGCAGATCCGGGTGCCAAAAGACAGGAAAGTCCGGAAATACTATCAGCTGAGATTCTGCGAGGGACGACCAACTTTCATGCAGGGGTCAGCATGCTGGAATCGCTGAAGGAACGCGGCAAGGAAGTCGATGCGATCTATCAAAAGGTAACCTACTACCGTGGACTGGAGTTCTATAACGAGCGTGCTTTCGAAAATAGTATATCCATGTTTATGCGTTCGGAAAAATTTCCGATCAATGCGGAAATGGCGGCTCTGGCGACCTACTGGAAAGCGGAGGCAATGTATGAAGTGCGCAAATTTGGGGAGGCAGTAGAAAATTTCTCCCGGTTCCTGAGCTTGCCTGCGGCAAAAAACAACGAGGTCTATAATTACGCCAATTATGGGCTAGCCTATGCGGCCTACCGAAATAACCGTTTCGCGCTGGCAGCCGATTATTTTGAGCGCTTTCTGAAGGCCGGAGCAAGTACCGTAGATGAAAATATACGGTATGATGTGATCGCACGTCTAGGCGACTCGTATCTGTGCCTACGTGATTATGGCCGGGCCAACAGCTACTATGACAAGCTGATCAACGGGAAAGCGCCCAATCAGGACTATGCGTTGTTCCAACGCGGTGTACTCTTTGGATTGCAGGGCGATAATGAAACGAAGCTCAGTACCCTGCGGTCCGTTCTGAAACAATTTCCGGCTTCGAACTATGCCGATGACGCGGCCTTTGAGATCCCTTACACCTATTTCACTATGGGCGATTATGAGAACGCGCTCACAGGGTTGCAAGCAATGATCGAAAAGTACCCGCGCAGCAGCTATGTCCCACGTGCGCTGATGACCATTGGGCTTGTACAGTATAATAACGATGAACCCGAACCAGCGAAGGCCACCTTCCAACAGGTGGTGGAAAAATATGCGCGAACCGCCGAGGCAGAGCAGGCGATGCGTTTCATTGAAAACATCTACCTCGATCAGGGCGATGCGACGAGCTACATCCGGTATGCGATCGGTAGCAATGTGGGTAATTTGAGTCCTGCGGAGCAGGATGATCAGGCTTTCCAGGCAGCCCATTCCCTCTTTGCCCGGGGAGAATATGGAGCCTCTGTGGAGGCGATCAATGCTTATTTTGATAAATTCCCGAAACCCAAACAAGAAAAATATGCTCGCTACATCCGCGGGGTGAGTTCGTATAAGACCGGGCATCCGCAGGAAGCGCTGCACGATCTGAATATCATCCTGAACGACTGGACAAGTAAGTATACGGAGAATACTTTGCTGACAGTGGCTGCTTTATATCTGGACTTAAAGGAATACAACGAGGCCATTGTCCACCTAAAAAAATTGGAGCTAAATTCCGAATATAAAAAACACTATGGCTATGCGGTAACTAACCTGATGATCTGTTATTTCGAACTCGGTGATATGGAACAGATGGCCAAATATGTACAGTTTATAAAGGCTTACGATGGTGCAACAGAGGAGGAAATTGCCAAGGCACACTTATACAGTGGCAGGGCTTTTCTGAAGGACAAGAATATAGTGTCTGCCATGAAAGAGCTCAATCTGGCCGCTCTGAAGAGCCAAACGGAGGTAGGCGCAGAGGCACGGTACCGTGTGGCGCAATTGCAGTATGATAACAAGGAGTACGACAAAGCCCAAGAGACAGCCTTTGATGTGATCAATAATAGGGAGGCATATGAGTATTGGGTGGCAAAGAGCTTCGTATTGCTTGCGGATACCTATGCGCGTAAAGGCAATTCTTCTCAAGCGAAGAGTACGTTGAAAAGTGTGATTGAAAATTATGAAAAAGATGATGATATTGTCCCTTCAGCAAAAGAACGTTTACAGAAATTGAACAAAAAGTAACAGCAATTTTTGATGATTGAAAAAGCGTTAACGGAAGTTAGCGCTTTTTTGTTTAATCCTAACAGTCAATAAGACCAAAATTTGTCAGCTACAGCAGTAGCATTTCTAAAAAAGAAATACACATTTTAAAGCAAACCTGATAAAACTTTACATATATTTATCTCACAAAACCAACTATTACCGACAATTCTTAAATGACCAAATAAAAACGGGACAATAGATGAAACAGCAATACTTATTCGTAGTGTATGCAGTTGTTGTGGCAATTGTAATTTTTATATTATGGACAAAACTCAAAAATCTAAAAACACAATCCATCAGTAATACCAATAGACCTCTGGGCAACAGCTTTCCAACAAAAACGGTCACTAATGATAAATTAGTCATTGTCGAAGATATTGATGACAATGACGTAGAAAAAATCTTGCAGGAATTCTGTAATTCTTATAATCAAGAAAGTTTTCAAGCTATTCCAAGGCTGACAAAGTTGTCGAACAAAAAATTCGCCGTGACTTTTCCTTTTGATATTGATTTTGATATTTATTGTTTTTTCATCAACTACGTAAATTATCCAATAGGCTTTGATCAAAGTTTTAAAACCATTGGTTGGGCAACCACCAATCCATCTGATAGCTGGGTTACCAAAAATATTGCTAACAAAAATGTGATGCTATATGTCAGTGAGTCTGATACAGAATGCGATAATGTCTACCTGACAACCTACGATAATATTGGATATAAGCTTGGTTTTGGAATGAAAAAGAGAAAACAATTACCGGACAGACCCGAAAAGGATTTTGTAAAGTCACCAATAAATAAGAGCGAATTAGAAGCAAAAACATATACTGACTTTAGGTAGCAAATGTTAGACAGAATTAGCTTCTTACTTGAAGACATTAGTTCTGTTCTATTTTCTGTACTGTTAATGATGGCTCCGATAAATGCTTTCTTAATTTCTGTATCGGTAGATATGTAAATAAAATTGATAGTACACCAGCCAGAAGCCCATCTAAAATAGCCATTGCGGTTGCATTTAACCTATAGTGTGTAGACAGATTATATTGTGCCAGCAAGAGACAGAGGAATACAAATAAACCCGTTGCGAAGCCATGGATAATACACAGCTTCGTAATAAATTTATTCCTGTTCAGTTCACTGTCTACTGTTAAAGCGATTGACTCCTGTTCTATGGCTGCGATCACCCGTTTGATAATATCCATTGTAAGGACAACAGGTAAAAATATGGCCATCGGTAGCGTCAGTCGAGCCAAACTTTGCGGACCAGCGAAAAAGTGCGTATATCCCAGCTCCTGGAAGCTGGCGTAAGCAACCAGGAAATTGAAGAAAACATTGGGGAGGATATAATAAATTGCGCGCTTTCTTAAAAATCGCCTGAGCGTTGTTTTTTTTATTTTCTTTGATTCCGTAAACTTCGTCATGTGTATTCTATAGGGGCAAGGTCATGAATGCAATAGCCGTATCTTTTATTTTAATCGCTTCTTCTTTTGGTAAAAAATCTTCATTGGACATAAACGTAAAATCCATTTGTTGATTAAAGGTCGTTGTAACCAAGGTATTTGAATTCAACCAGGGGAAAGCCACTGTTGGACTGTATATGGTTTCCAAGGTGAAGTTGTTGTACTCGTTTGGAATTTGGAGCTTACCCATATTGGATAGCGTGAGGTCATGTCCTCCCGGACTTGATTTTAACATGGAAATCATGCGTTCCACCAGCGGATGCATCTGTTCGCCCATCCAGAGCAGCTCCCGGGCTTCCATCTTTTCTATTTTTTGTGTGAGTGCCTTTTTTATGTCTTTCGCGTTATCCATGATATTATCGTTTCCCTTTTTTAGAGAAAGTTCCACTGTCGGAGCAAAGGCGAACATATGATCTTGTTTAATTTCCGGGATAAAGTGGCGGATGTCAACCGGGCTGATCACTTTATTTTTTGCAGCCTTACCTTGCACCTCCCGAAAAGCTTGCATAAATGCTGTACATAAGAGTGCATGGACAGTAATGCCTTGCGCTTTGCAACCTTGGGTTATGGCCGCCGTTGTTTCTGCATCCAGTTTCCAGTGCATCGCATAGTTTTTCCCCTGGTTTCTTTTTCTGCTCTTTCGTTGTAGGAAAAAGAAAAATTTCGCCAGCAGTAAATAGAACTTGGCTTTGCGTGATTTTTTTCGGAGCTCGAAGCTCTGTGGTAGAAAGTCATTAACCGATTCAAAGAGCTGGTAGGGTTCGAGTTCCTTATCGGGGTTATCCAGTAGGTAAAGTAGCTCCCGCATCAACGTGACAATACTGGTTCCATCGCAGACACAATGTGGTAATACCCAAAGCAACTCCGAATTGGAATCCCCTTTGATCCATACCAATTGGGCTAGTGGTTTACTGTCAGCTTTAAATGGGCGATACCATTCCCGTTCCGATTCGGGGAGCCAGTCCATATCCGTTTGACGGCTTACTATAACGAGTGGAATGGATTCCATGTCTTCCTGTACAACAAAATGGGGCTGTTGTGCATCTGCCATCTGGATGACTGATCGGAGCAAAGGGTGTTTCCGTTGAATTTTTGCCAGCGCGCTCCGAAGATGTCCTTCAGCGATCTCCCCATTGATTTTAGCTGCAAATACACAGTTTAAGGGCGTTTCGGTATCAACATACATGATCCGTTCCACCATCATTAGTTTTCTTTCGTTCATGATGCCACCTGATAATCTAATTGTTGTCTGATCCGGTCTATGATCACATCCCGGATGGCCAATGCTTCACTATAGGGGAGGTAACCTTCGCTTCCCATAAAGGAAAAATCCATTTGTCCACGAAAGGTAGAGGTGACCATTGTCGTTGTATTGCCCAAAGGACCAATGACCGAAGGACTGAAGATTGTTTCCAGGTTGAATGTGCGATATTGATCGGGTATCTGTATACGGCCCAGATTAGAAAACATACAGTCATTGGATGATTTACCCCGTTTTAAGAGTTTGGTAAAGTTCTTCAGCGCATCATGGGCCGATTCCATCACCATCATGGTGATATAAGGATTGAGTTTCGCTGTTTTGCGTTCCACTTCATCCTGCATCAACCGGAGGTTATCCAAAAAGCTCATCTTCTGGTTCGAAGACATGACAATCATCAATCCGAACGCAAAAATATGGTCATCTTTTATCTGTGGCGCAAAACGTCGGATATCTACGGGACAGGAAATTTTATTGAACGCTGACGAACCACGTACGCTATGGAATGCTTCCAAGACCGTAGCCCCCAGAAATGTGTTAACAGTGACATCCAACGACTTGCAATAAGAAATAAGTTGCCTGCTGGTGCTTTCGTCCAGCTTCCAATGAATTAAATAGTCGGTCTGTCGATCGATCGCTTTTCTGCCGACCGGAATACATTTAATCGCTAAAGCTGCTAATCGACCGATTGTTTTTGCCTTAAATCGCTTCTTACCACTCTGTAAGATATGTTCCGGTACGACATCTTCAATACCACGGATAGGATTTTCCAGCCCGATCTCCGCAGTAGGGTTGTCCAACACCTTTAAAAATTCATGTAATAATGCCATGGCCGAACCGCCATCACACAGACAATGATGAAATACAAATAGCATATCCGAAACATCCTCACCCCTTATCCAGACAAATCGGATTAGCGGTTTGGACTGATAATCGAAAGTCGAATGCCATTCCCTTTTGGACTCTTCCTGCCAGTCATCTTCACTTTGTCGGTTTACGAACCGTACCGGAATCGATATGGTTCGTTCCGGAACTTGAAACCAAGGTATATTCCTGTCATCATGCTGGATGAGTGCCCGTAGCCAAGGATGTTTTTCCTGAAGGCGGCTCAGGGCATATCGAATGTCCTCTTCGTTGAAAACACCACGTAGCCGAAAAGGAATAACGGCATTGAAGGGTTCGGTTCCATCCCCCAGCAGCATGCGTTCACCAAATAGTAGTTTTCTTTTCATAGCCTATACCTGTGTCAACGTCGAACATTCTTGTTTTACAAAGCCTTCCAATAGCGCTACAGCCTGATCGTTGCCACCAGCTGTTTGAAAAGTTTTTTGTACCTCCTTAGCGGCATTTCTGTATTTGGGGTTATTCAATAACTCAAATACAGTGTCGCGTAGGGTGTCAATGCGCATGCGTTTGTACCGGATACTCAATCCGCATCCGGCCTGCTCAATGAGTTTGGCCGTATGAAAATGATCATACGCAATCGGTGTGATCAGCATGGGCAGACCGTTTGTAAACGTGTCGTTCACCGTATTGAAGCCTCCGTGGCAGATAACCATGTCCATCTGTGGCATCAGAGCGGATTGGGGAACGAAGCCGCTCACGATAAAATTGGAAGGCCATTCGTCGAATATTTCCGGTGGAGTAGCCGCAATAATTGTCACCGGCTCATTTGCGAAAGCCTCGATCAGTTTACCAAAAAATGCTTTTCGAATATCCACGAGTAGTGTACCTAAGGATACAAATATCTTCGGAGTACTGCTTGCTGCCAAACGTTCCCAGTCAAAAGGAGTGTTATTTGGACGACCTTTGACCGGTCCGACAAATTTCATGTGTGGCGGTACTGTTTCAAAGCCGGCGAAAGCTTGTGACGTAAATATCAGGTTGAGCTGATGAGAGTGTATAAAGATGCCATCGTCATAAATTCCTACGGCCTTCTGAAGATCTTTTATAAGGTTTTGCTGCCATTCAAATATCTTAGGTGCATTCTTTTCCGTGTCACCCATGACGTCCGGAGGAACAGGGGTTGTTGTCACACAAGGGATCTGATGTTTATGTGCGAATAGCGCGCCTCCAAAGGTAATGCAGTCGTTTACGATCACATCGGGCTGCCATTGGCCGAGAAGACGTTCCAATCCCGGTATCATCATTTTTGCGATCGGGACATAGGTTTCTTCCAGTGCCAGTTTCATGACTTCGGGGCCTGAACAGGAAGGACCATCGTCCTGACGTTTCAATAACTGTTGGAGTTCCTCCTGAAAAGGAACCAGATCCGCTTCAGGATAGATATAACTTCCACCTGCAGGGATATGATGATCTGCCAAAGGGGTAATACCAAACCACCGGACTTCATGCCCACGGGCAAGGAGGCTCGCACCAACGCTTAACGTTGGACTGATATGTCCGAAAAATGGTGGTACAACGATGAGGAACTTCGCAGGCATTTCCGCCCTAGGGGTAACAGAAACAGCTGCCTTTTCCAATAAGTCTGCTGCAGATTTTGTGCCTCCGGCTTCCCTAAAAGACTGGCGAACAGTTTGTGCCGCTTCGCGGTAGGATGGATTGCTGAGGACCGTATGGACACTATCTTTTAAATGATGCGCTTTAAAGCGATTGAAATTCAGTCGTTCACCGGCGCCGGTACGCACTACGCGGCCAGCTACATGCGACTGGTCGTAAGCGATCGGGATGACCACAAGTGGCAGACCCTGTGAAAGAGTTTCGGAAACGGTATTATGGCCGCCATGGCATACGACTGCATCCAGATGCGGTAACAAATCCAGTTGTGGGATGTGTTGATAAACCATGAAATTCTGGGGCCAGGATTCAAATAGCTGCGGATCTGAAACAACGACGACAGTCAAGTCCTCGCCGGCAAACGCATCGATTACTTTTTGGAAAAATGCTTTCTTATGATCATGATCAAAAGTGGTACCGATACTGACCAGGATTTTTTTTCGATTACTGGTATGCAGTTTATCCCAGTCAAATCCCACGGATATCCGACGTTCGGACAGGACAGGTCCCGTAAAATGACAGTTTGGGGCGAGGTCCATCTCTCCAAAGAAATAACGGGATGTTAAGACAAGTGTAAGCAGATCCGAGCAATCCAAGGACTTGTTTCCGGTTACACCTAGTTCCTGTTGTAAAGCAACGATCTGTTTTTCTTCCCATTCGTGCACTTTTGGGAGTTCACTAACAATTTTAATAGCTGCGGGAGCCGTTACAGTAGTCGCATAACGAAATCCCAGTTTTTTTGCCGCAACAGCAGCGGCGAATAACTGATGGTCACCAATGACGAGATCGGGTGCACATGTTTCTAATAAGTCAAGAATACCTTTATAACAATGTCTATTTAAAGGAATAAGCACATCTTCGTATAGAAATTTAATGCTATCAATACCATAAACAATCTTTTTTGAAATAATATCGAGATATTGTTCACTTTCTTTTTTTTCTTCATCGGTCTGGTCATACTGAATAAGCAATAGCTTCCCTCCAGCCGGAAGTTTATCGGTTAAGTTTTTGTCAAGACTGATCCAGGCCACCTCATGTCCTCTTTCCAAAAGTTCAGCACCAATGCTCAACGTCGGATTGACATGACCTGTCAGTGGGGGGACAACAAACACAAATTTAGCCATGGTTTTGTAATAAAGGGTTAGATAAAAAATGAACGATAGTTTCAGCTATCCGTATAGGTTCTTGTATGGGGATATTATGGTCTCCGGGAATAAGCTCCAGCTGTGCACCGGGGATTTTTGTTTGTAGCCATTCGCCCGTTGGCTTGCAATTGGAAACATCTCCATACAGCAACAGGGTAGATGGTAGCAACGCCGTTGCATCTATTTCATGAAGGAAATATTTCTCCTTGATCATATCGGCTTTGATGCTCGTCTGATTGAATAAAAATTCGTAGAGGCGATGGTTTTTTTCAAACTGTCGCTTACCCATTTTCATTTTCGTCGTATCGGTAAAATTTGCGATATAATGCTCCAAAAACTCCTTGCTATATTCATCTATAATATTGCGTGCTTTTTCATCCTGCGGATCCGGAGCTTCCATAACGACTAACTTTTCCACACGCTTAGGCATCCGCAATGCCGTCTTAAGTGCAATAAGTCCACCAAAACTATATCCTAACAGATGGATGTTTTTAAGCTGTAGCGTATCCAACAAAGCAATTAGATCGGATGACATATTTTCAAGATCATAGCCTTCCAATGCACGGTCGCTCATGCCATGACTTTTGAGGTCATACATGACGACGTGAAAATGCTGCGCCAGGACTGGGGCAATATTAAAATAGTAAATAGAGAGGTTGCTGAACATACCGTGGATCAGTACCACGGTATGTTCAGCGCCTTTGTTAAGTTCTTGTATGTGAACTTTCCTGTTGTTGACCGTAATTATTGGCATTCGTAGATATAATTGATGATCATACGGAGGTCAAGATTGATTAGTTGATCCAGGTCCATCGAAGATAACCAGCCGGTAAAATCAATCTGCTCACCAAAATGTGCTTTGATTTTCTCGGAAAAAGAAACAATTTCAATGCTGTCCATTTCGAGATCTTTTGTAAAGGAGCTTTCCGGCGTGATATCCATCTCTTCAACAAATTCTTCGCCGATAACCTTTGTGATAAAGCCTTTTAATAAAGCGAATAATTCTTCATGATTTAATTTTAGTGTCGTGTTTACAGTGTCCATCCGATAATATAATTTTGGTGTTTGATCGTTTTTATTTCTATTTGATTGATCCAGAGATGATCTCCCTCGATACGTTTTACTTCGTGTCTTTTGGGGTTACCCTTTAAGCCGGTGCCCAGGAATTTTCCATAAGCTTCCTTCGCTACCCAAAAACGGGTTGTCCATTCGGCCTGCTCTCTGCCTTTGAGCAATTCCATTTCCGCATCGGTAAAAACCAGTGGGTAAAAACCGGCACTCCGTTCCTCGATGACTTCCATGTCAATGCCAACCGGTTTGTCCTTCCGGGCTATAGCCACAGCATCCTTACCTTTATGAGCCAGTGAGATATGAATATCGTTTGTCATATCGCCCAAAAGATAAGGTTTGCCTACTTCGTCTGAGCGGATTTCAAACGTAATCGGATAACAGGGATGATTTTTCTGACGGTTTAAAAGCTGTCTTACCGCGTCTTTTACCGCAACACGGCTTACCATCCAACTTTTTCTGCGATTGGGCAGCAACTGTTGGTAATGCTGTTTTTCCGTTTGGTTGAAATAACGTTTCAGAATAAAGTCCCAGGAAGCGACACGCGTATAAGCCTGGTGAAAGAAGAAAACAGCTGGTGCGATTTCCGTTGAGAGACGGTTGTGCAACGGTGACATGGAAACATTCCAGAGTGCCTCATCGATTTCCAGCCGTCTATTTTGCCAGCCACGGATTGCGCACCATACTTTTCCGTTTCGTTGGAGCGTAATGTTTGCGATAGCAAACTCATCGTTTAGCTCCGTCAACATACAGGTGCATTCGAATAGACCTTCTTGGTTATGTATATCGTCGAAAAATTCAATTTCCCTAATTTTGACCGGGAACGCAATGCGATCTTTTGTCAGCGTGAGCTGCAGCCATAAGCCAAACAGTTGCCCGGCATTATCCAGTAAAGAGCCTTTGCCGCCATTGCCTTTGATCTTACCTGTTATCCCTTTTTTACCTACGGCAGTTACCTCCATAATCCCTTGATAAGCTGTTCCGTGAAACATATGCTTCTCATAAATCTCTTCAGAAGTACGTGCAATAGGTAAGGTTTCGCCGATGGAAAGGTCAAAGCTTGGCGGTGGGGGATATACGGTTGATAAGCCTACCTCCGCATTTGCAAAATTCTCAATATCCAGATAGGCGCGTTGTGGAGTGCGCCATTCACCCTTAACTGTTTTTTCAAAAGGTTTGGCTACGTTCATCCATTGAAACACACTTACCTGCATGATTTTATGGATTTTTGAGTCGGATTGCTCCGCCTGTGCCATTTCAGCTAGCAATTCAAAGATCATGGTCATCGGAATCACAGGTTCCATATCGGCAACCTCTGACCATCCCTGTGGCTGCCTTAGTAGACTATGGTCGATCAGGTAGGGATGGCTCTCCAGATTGATCTGTAGTTTATTTGAGAAATGGGTACTTACAGGTTTCTCTAAGACAGCAGGTGGCGCTACAACCGAGACAAAAGCAGGTTGTGGCCTATTTTGGAAGAGATTTAATACTTCCTCTTGCATCCTGATCATATCGGCGATATTCTCCCGGAATGTCTGTACCAAAGGATGGTTGTCTTTTACAACGGTATTTGCGTTCAATTGAGCCTGGGCTGTCCCCAAAGATTTTCCTAAATTTTTGAGCGCCTCAAAATCGCGGACAATAGGTGATCCAAGCTGCAACGTCATCCCTTTATTTGCTGCTTTTTTTGTGTGGTTTTGTAACGCCAGAAAATCCAGCGCGACCGTTTTACCTTCCACAAACAAAGCGGCGACGACACGTTGTAACTGGGCAAGCGCCGAACGCGTTGTGACACTGGAGGCCAATGTGCTAAATGCTTTTCCTTTTAAGGTGTCGTCAATAAAACCGATCAATCCACCGGTACCCACCTGGATGAAGAAACGAACACCTTCTTCATATAGCTTTTCCGTCAGCTCACGAAAACGGACTGGCTCGACAAGGTGTTCAGCACTCAATTGTCGGATAGCCTGTTGGTCCGATGGGTAAGGCATTAATGTTGTCGCTGACCACAGAGGGATCTTGGTCTGCTGAAATTGCACTTTTTCCATGCCTGCCAGGATCAGGTCAAGTTTGTCTGCTACAAAAGGTGAGTGAAAACCCGACTGGAACGGTAAGATCTGATGAAATATCTGCTTTGCCTTCAATAGGGGGACAAGCTCATCCAAAGCCGCATTACTGCCACAGAGTATGACCTGATGTGGGCAGTTGTCATTGGAAACATAAATATTGGCGATATCCGCAATCAGAGGGGTGATTTCCGCAAGGCCTGTTCCGATGGCAATAAACTTGGAATCCTTGAGTTCAAATGTCTGCGGGTTAAGTACATCAATAAGATCTTTGACCGAACTTGCTTCCGCCAGCTCCGAAGAGTAGCCGGCGAGCCATTCGCCCAAACTATGTCCGGCGTTCATATCAGGATAGATCCCCAGTTTTTTGAGGGAATTATCAAGGATGCTACAGGCATTGAAAATATCCAGTGCATCGTTCAATAAACCTTCACCTTCCGTTTGTATGGGCGCTGTCAATCCAAAATAGCGGCTGACCGAGTCTACCTCTCCCTTGGCTAAGCCATCTAACCCCGGGAAGACGAAGGCGACCTTGCCTCCCTCTTGTAATAATGGCATAGAGGTATACCAAATATCTTGTTTGTTGCGCCAGTCCCTATCTTTAGCGACAATTTTGATTGCTTTTTCAATCCGTTCCGGTGTTGGGTCAAATAGAGCGAGACGATAATTGCCTTCACCTACTGCTGTGTCGTTATGCTGTAAGGCCGCAAGCAGTTCCGCATGTGTTGGCCGGGCAAGTAACAATACTGGATCTTTTTTCGGCATATCGTAACCCGTTAATACCACATGTGCATTGATACCGCCAAAACCAAAAGCATTGACTGCTGCCACTTTGGGTAGACCTGTCTTTGACCAGCTTTTTGCTTCTTGCACGGGTGCAAATCGCGTTGTCTGCATATCAGCGGTCGGATTTTCGCAATAAAGCGTCGGCGGTAATGTATCGTGATGAAGCGCCAAACAAGTTTTTATCAGCCCCGCGATTCCTGCCGCAGGCATGGCATGACCAATATTGGATTTGACCGAACCGATTCCAGCAGCAGGCGCAGCCACAACCTGACCAAAAAATTGCGCTAAGGTCTGCAGCTCTGTTTTATCCCCAAGTGGAGTTCCGGTTCCATGTGCTTCTAGGTAACCGATCTGTTTTTCGTCCAGTTCAGCATTTTTCCAAGCCTGTTGTAGTGCCTTTAGCTGACCTTTAACGGACGGACTCATGAGACTTGTGCCATGACCATCGCTGCTCACGCCGACCCCTTTGACGACAGCATAGATTTTATCTTGGTCATGTATAGCATCTTCAAGCCGCTTTAATACAACAAAACCACAGCCTTCACCGATTAGTAAGCCATCGGCATCCATGCTGAATGGTTTGATCTGCTGGTTGTGGGAAAGGGCTCCCAATTGTGTAAAGATACTCCAAAAAGCAGCATTTTGCCCTGTATGTACGCCACCGGCAATCATTAGGTCACTACGGCCACGCTGCAATTCCTGCACCGCATGGTCCACCGCGATTAGTGCGCTGGCGCAAGCTGCGTCTACCGTAAAGGCTACGCCGCCTAGATTGAAGCGGTTGGCAACAAGGGAGGCAACAAGGTTGGGGATTAAACCCATGGCCGTATCAGCGGCAAAGCGCCCCTTGCGTTCCTGGAATGCTTGCTTTACCTTTTCGATATCAGCCGAAGGAACCTGCGGTAAAAGTTCCTGTAAAAGTGACGAAATCTGTTCGCCCGTGCGTACGATTTCTATAGCACGCGTAGCACCAGGACCAGTATAATTTCCTTTTCCGATCACAATTCCTGCCCTTTCCAGGGATTTTTGCTTTTGGAATACGCCGGCATCTTCCAATGCTTTCTGTACCAGGTCAAGCGTGAGCAGATGGTCGGGTTCGGTACCCTCAACAGCGAGGGGCAATATGCCAAATGCTGTCGGATCGAAAACATAGTCCGAAATAAAACCACCACGTTTGCAATAAAAGCGGTCCACGGTTCCCGGACTTCCACTAAAATGGATCGGGTCAATCCGATCAGCCGGCGCAAATTCGGTAGAATCAACCTTATTGACGATATTTTGCCAGAACATATTGGCATCCTGTGCTCCCGGAAAGACACAGGATAAACCAACGATGGCAACATCTGTTTTCTTCATAATCAATGGATGTGACGGTTTACCAATTTTTGCCTGACATAATTAAAACTTGGCTGTCCGTGCCGTACTTGATCTCATTAAGGAAAATTTCTTTTCCTTCATCCAAAGGAATCAGGGAGATGCCACGACGTTCATATTCTGTCTCCAAAGTTTGTGAAACCATACCGGCACCCTTCCATGGTCCCCAGTTGATTGAAAGAACTTTTCCTTTCAGGCGTTTATTCAATACATTGGCATAATCATCCAAAACACTGTTTGCTGCAGCATAATCTGTCTGGCCTTTGTTTCCATAAACAGATGCTATACTGGAGAACAGGACGACGAATTGACAATCTGAACGCAGTTGTTCGGCCAGCACGCGCAGTGGTTTTACTTTGGTGTCAAAGACACGTCCGAAGGAGCTGGTTGTCTTTTGCTTGAAGAGCTTATCTTCCAACAGCCCGGCACCGTGAATAACACCATCGAGCTGTCCATATTGCTCATAGATCTGATGGAGTAAGGCGGTTAATCCAGCTTCATCACAGAGATCCAACGACTCATAAACGACGGTGTTTCCCAGTTGCTCCATATCACGGACCGTCCGCAGAATCTGATTGTTTTTAAAGATGCGTAGGGTCTCTTTCTCGATTTGTGCCGGAGCATGGAATAGCCCCGATTGAATGAGGTGGGCCCTGATCTGTTCCTTTGAGGTCATCGTCTCCAATTCTTTTGCAATAGGCGTATCTTTTCTCGGATCTATTGATCTACCCACAAGAATGTAGGTACAGGGATAGGAGGCTGACATGTGTTTTACCAATTCGGAAGTAATACCCTGTCCGCCACCAAGTACAAGGACAACAGATTTTTGATCCAGTTGGATTTGCACTTCTTCGTTGCCTGTTGATAGGGGCGAAGGAATAATATCGATGGTATGTCGTTGGTCATTTTTATAGATAACCTCTACGGTTTTATCTGTCGTTAAGATTTCTTTTAGTGCAATTTCTGCAATTTGATCCGTCTCCTGTGGCGTGTTTAAACTGATCAATCGACAGCTGGTCTGTTCAAACTCACGGGCCAGACTTTTAAATAATCCTGGGTAACCCTGGTAATGACGTAGCGCATGTGTATCGTTTGCTTTTGTGACATGTGCCGGGATGTCTGAGATTAAATAGACCCATTTGGCCCGATCCAGATTCATTTTTTTGATCAGATCAACTTGGTCTATAATATTATGTTGGATTTTCGCTGAAAATATGTCGGAGATAATCAGTCCATCGAAGACGGCAAGATCATTTTGCGGATTGACCAATTCCGCAATAGCACCATGTTTTTCGAGCATGTTTTTGATAGCCAAGGTCTGTAGCCCATGATCCGGAGCAAGGGCAAAACGTTTGCCTTGCAGAATTTCAGTATTCTGTGTTGAAGCAGTATCTGTAGGTGTCAGATCAAAACGAAGTCTGGATAAGAGGTTCTGTTCCGGAGCGGTATCACTGACTTCACTGATCCATGAAGCAAGACCGTTAAGGGTCTTAATAGCTGCGAGGGTTTCCATCAGATCTTCGGCCTGTTCAAGGTCCTCACCAAAACCGATTTTGGTTTTTAGTTCGGCAATGATTTCCATACGTTTGATCGAGTCTATGCTCAAGTCCGCTTCGAGGTCCAGGTCCAATCCTAACATCTCCTTTGGATAACCGGTTTTTTCACTGACAATATTTAGGATTGCTGTCTGTAGTTCCGGAAGGGAGAATGAAGATCTGTTTGCAGATGTTATTTCCATTGTTGGTACTCCTGTTGGAATGCCTATTGCCGGTTCCCCTGTTGCGCCGCTGAATTCCGTTAACCAGGAAACCAGGCCATTCAAGGTTTTTATGGCGGCCAATTGTTCCATGATCGTGTCTTCATATGCATCATCGAACCTTAATGTTCCGAGCTCAGTGCGCAGTGTTCCGATAATTTCGACCCGTTTGATGGAATCGATACTGAGATCCGCTTCCAGATCCATTTCCATGCCCAGCATTTCATGGGGATAGCCGGTCTTGTCGCTTACCACCTGTAACAATAAAGTTTTAATGTCTTTAGTTGCTGTTTGTACGGCTGTTGCGACAGCGGAACTTTCGCTGAGAGCAGGTTGTACCGGAATCTGAGCAGAACGATCTGTGGTTCCATTTACCGTTGGGTTCGAATAGACCGGCATCGGTGCCACTTGTGGGTTTTGTCCCAAAAAGGAAAGCATGACATCACGTTGTGCCTGGATCAGCATTTTCATGCTGTTCAAATATTCTTGCAGCATACGTTCTGCAGCTGGTTGTGCAGCTGTTGTTGCGGCCATAGGATTATTAAGGTTACTCATTTTAATGGGGCTTATTATTGGCAATGCGCCATTGACCGGTAAAGTTCCTGTTGTTGGATAGGCAGCCTGTCCATTGACACGCCAGATAGTAGGGTTTTTCTTATATAAGTTTGGCTGATCTAGCTGGATAGGCTGAACCTGACGTCCTTCAAAAAGTTTGTCAATAGTGAAATTGCGGCCAGTTCCTAAATATTGCGCAAACATACAGAGGAGGTGCGTGAGTTTGTTGCGGTTGTTGTCCTCCACATATAAGGTCAATTGATCTTGCTCCAGACAGGATTTGGTCAGGCCTGTCAGCACCTTGCCCGGGCCTACCTCAATAAATATCCTTGCGCCATCTGCATACATGGCCTGGAGTTCCTCAACAAAGCGGACAGGCTGGACCAGATGATTTGTTAGTTGGATCTTTATTTCTGATGCGGTAGTAGGATACAAACCTGCAGTTGTGTTTGACCATACGGGCATTTGCATTTCACGGAAAGGAACATCCTTTAATACACCTGCATAAAGCTCCTTCGATCTGGCGACCAAAGGGCTGTGGAAAGCACAGGCCACTTCCAGTTTTTTGGCAGAGACACGTTCCTGTTTTAACAGCTCCAGCAGTTTCCCGATGGCTGCTGTGCTACCTGCGACAACACATTGTGTCGGTGAATTGTAATTCACAGGATAACAGCCTTCGACACGATCGAGGAGCGTCTTCAACCGTTCGGCATCTGCATGAACAGCAACCATGGCACCGGGATCGCCATTTTCTACCGAATCCAGGATGGATTGGGCACGTTTGCTGCTCAGTTCGACTAGTTGATCTTCGTCAAATACACCTGCGAAACATAGTGCCGGTAACTCGCCGTAACTATGTCCAGCCAGCATATCCGGGATGATACCCAGTGACTGGAGAAATTTCGCTAAAGCTAAATCGACAATACCCAAAAGTGGTTGTGCCAGACGTGTATCTTTAATGGTTTCTTTTTGTTGTTTTAAGGATTCGGCATCAAACGTACTTGAAGGAAAGACCACTTTTTCCAGTTCAGGATATTGAGCAATAAGTTTCCGCATTTCGGGGAATACCACAAAGAGATCACGAGCCATATTGATGCGCTGACTGCCCTGTCCCGGAAACAGGAATGCTGTTTTACCTTCGCGTTTATTGACAATAAAGGTGTCTTTGCTTTCAATGCCAGATAATGCTAGTTCGATTTTCATCATCAGGTCTTCGGCGGTATCGGCAACAATACTGAGCTGGATCGCTTTTTCCGAAACTATGGCTAAGCTGTAGGCGATATCTTTTAGCGGGAGGCTATCGTTGATATCTAAAAGTGCTTTTACCTGACCCAATTGTTCCTTAGCTTCGTCGTAGTTATCGCCACGAAAAACGAACAGTTCCGATGGCCATGATTGCAATGTGATTGTACTATCCTCCTGCGGATGGTTTGCAATAACGGTATGGAAATTCGTCCCGCCAAAACCAAAAGCACTGATGCCGGCATAACGTCTTTTTTCTCCCCATAAGCCAGTTTCGGCATGGAAAGCAAAAGGACTAGTTTGTGCGTTATAATATGCATTTGGCTGTTGGAGATGGAGTGTCGGTGGTTTTACACCATGAAATACAGCCAGGGAAGCTTTGATCAATCCTGCTAATCCCGCGGCGCATTTTGTATGGCCGATCTGCGTTTTGACTGAACCTAAATGCGTTTGTGCCGGTAGTGCTCCTGAACGGCTGAATAAGTTTGTCAGTGCGCTCAGCTCTGTTTTATCACCGACCACTGTGCCCGTACCATGGGCTTCGACCAGTCCAACAGATGCTGCGCTGATACCCGCTTGGCTATAGGCCCGTTCCAAGGCCCGTACCTGACCGATTTTTCGCGGAGCTGTAAGTCCTAGCGCTTTACCATCGCTGGAACCACCGACACCTTTGATGACTGAGTAGATGCGGTCACCATCACGTATGGCATCTTCGTAACGCTTGAGTACCAATATGGCTACCCCCTCGCCCAGAGCGATACCATCCGCTTCGCTGTCAAATGTAGCGCATCGTCCTTTGCGTGAGAGTGCGTGAGTGCTGGAAAACATCAGGTAATCGTTAATCCCATTATGGAGATCCACTCCACCCGCAAGTACCATATCCGATTTACCAAGGATAAGCTCCTGGCAAGCAAGGTCAATCGCCGCGAGAGATGAGGCACAGGCGGCATCAACAGTGAAATTCCGGCCGCCAAGATCTAGTCTGTTGGTGATTCGGCCGGCAATGACATTCGCTAGAATACCGGGGAAGGAATCTTCGGTCGTATGGGGAAAAGCTTCTTTCACTTCCTGATGAAGTTCTCCGAATACCTGTTTGTAGTATCCTCTAAAGCTGTAGCTATTGGCAAGGTCATTACCACCTTCGGCGCCGATGATAACAGAAATATTTTCGCGGTTGATTTGTTTTTCGCCATAACCGGCATCTTCCATAGCACGTTTGGCAACCAATAAAGTCAGTAGCTGTGTCGGTTCAATGGCGGCGAGGGATTGCGGCGGAATCCCGAAAGCTAGTGGATCAAAATCAATTTTCGGAATAAAACCACCCCATTTCGAGTGGGACACATCGGGGCCGTCTGTGTTAGGTTGATAGTAGATATCTTTGTTCCAGCGTTCATCCGGCACTTCGGTAACGCTATCTTTTCCAAGGATGATATTGCGCCAAAATTCTTCTAGATTTTTGGCTCCAGGAAAGATACATTCCATCCCGACAATGGCGATATCCAACGGTTTTTCGCTGGAAAGCGGTTCTTCCGATAATATTGCTTCATGGATATACTGCTGATTGCCAATGCCGACATGTTGGTGCAGCGTGTCTAGGGAGATCACCTGGTTCTGCATGGTTGCAATCTGGCCGATCATATACATACCCAGATCCAGTTGTTCACTCTTGGGGATGTTGACCAGTTGATCGCCTTGACGGTCGAGACCTTTAGCAGCGATACGCAGGCGACCGACGTTTAATTTTTCGAGTTTTTCCCAGACTTCTTTCTTATCTATGCCTGCAGTCAATAGTTTGGCTTTCTCATGGTTGAAATGTTGGGCAAAAGCGGTATTTAGGCAACGTGTTTCATGACCCGGTGCGGTCTCCAGTAGAACGGTATCTTTGGCTTGCATAGCTTGTCTCTGAAATTCTTCCTGAATAGCTCCGCTGCTTACCGCTTCATGTGTATAAAGATATGCAGTTCCCATCAGTACGCCTACTTTTACACCACGCGCAGCTAAAGGAGCTGCCATAATGGAGACAAATGCCGTAGAAAACGCATCGTGGATACCGCCGGCAAAGAAGACGCTGATCTGTTCCGGGTGATCTTCTTTTAAGATACGTTCAATCTGTTTTTCCCAGAGTACAGTGCTTGAGAGAGGCCCTACGTGACCACCGCATTCGCGACCTTCGAAAATGAAATTTTTTGCGCCTTCTTTGAGGAACATGTCGAGCAGTGCTGGGGAAGGAACGTGCAGGAACGTTGTTATACCTGCTTTTTCAAAGACTTTAGCCTGTGCGGGACGACCACCGGCAATCAGAACAACGGGAGGTTTTGCTTCTAGAATATAAGCACACTGTTCTTCACGCAATTCCTGTGGTGCAAAGCCTAAAATCCCCACTCCCCAGGTTTTGTTTCCTGCAAGCTGTTTGGTTTCCATGACCAAGGCTTTGGCCTGTTCGCCGCGAAGCAGAGATAGCGCGACAAAGGGGAGTGCGCCGGCTTCTGCCACAGCATTGGCAAAAGCAGGCACATCACTGACACGGGTCATGGGGCCTTGTGCGATCGGGTAACGTAGGCCAAGCTGTTTCGCTAACGCATTATTTCCGTCGATGGGGCGCAAGGCTTTGGCCTGTTTTAAATGACCATACATCGCCTCTTGAAACCCAAAAACAAGTTTTTTCAAGGTCCTAAAATCTTCGTAAAGATCGATGGCTAGGGAAATGTCTTGTCCCATAGGGATATAGCTGACTGCTGGATTTAAGTCAGTAAAATACCTGCTGAGTTCGGAGGCATCGACCTGGTCAGATAGTACAGGTGAGTTTGGCCGCACCAGTACACGATGGTTCGCGATCACCTTAGTTTCTGTTCCGTTTAATTTTTCACAGCGTGTTTTAAATTCCTGTGGAATGGAACACTCCGGGAAAAGAGCAAGTTGACTGTCCAATACGATTCCAGTGGCACCGAGGGCTTTCGCTGCAGCAGCGGTATGCAGACCTATGCCGCCTTGTACCCATACGGGGATGGACTGGATTTCTTTGATAATGCGCTGGAAGAGCACAAATGTGGATTCATAGCCGACCAAGCCTCCGGCTTCATTTCCTTTGACGATAATTCCTTTTGCATTAAGTTTTTGGGCTTGAATGGCCTCTTCGAGACTGCTGACCTGATACACAATGGACAGTTGCGGGGCTTTGGGAGCCGGAGTTCCGAAAGGAAGAATGACGACACTCACTTTTTCCGGAATATGAAGGGACAGAAGTTTGTCATCTGGAAAATAAATTCCATAATTAAATACAGCAGTCTGATCAAGTTGATTCAGTGCTTCCTGAGCGCAGGCTAAGTCGTACCCCAAACTTAATACGGGAAATGCCCCCGCCTGATGGAGTTTGGGCATAAGATTGACGTCAGGCTTTTCAAAAGGTGTTAATCCAATAATGGTTAAATTTTTCATGCATTGATGAATTTGAACATATAATAGCAGGAGATCCCATAACAAACATCAAAATCTTTGTGGTTTTGATAGGAGGGTTGTTATGTTGGAATAAAAGTAGTTAATTTTTATTATATATTTAATGATAAAGGTAATTTGGTAATGATTTTTTAACAAAAAAGTAGTAAATACTTGAGTGTTATTAACCGATAGGCTACAAATTTATTTAAATTTGGTTTTGATTTTTATTTTTTGCTGACTCTTGAGGAAAATAACAGAATACGTTATGTTTGAATAACTAAATGGATAATTTTATCTCATAAACTTTTATTGATAATGTTTCTTGGTAATTGCTTGTCTTTTTTTTTACTGTTTGATCATCGTTGTAAAAACCTATTTGGGATGTTTAGAAATGATAAAAGCAAATCGACAGATTGAATTTTGTGTATGGTATAATAGTCTGTGTATTTAACTTTAAAATTAAATATTAATAATGGTCAATATATCAGTTAATTAGTTTTATTTTTATGGTAATGCTTGCAAAACATGCATAAGAAGCGTATATTTGTGTCACACAAAGCAAAGGTGATACCTTTTTCGGGGTGTAGCGTAGCCC
>NZ_DLJD01000019.1:41574-44869 GCF_002484085.1 Sphingobacterium sp. UBA7625 | reverse complement strand
TCGATCCGAAGGAGGCTCAGGGCTGGTGTTTGGGGATGTGTGGCTGAACCAATCCTGCCACCCCGAAAAAAGTCACTTATTATCGGTGGCTTTTTTGGTTTTCGGACATATTTCGGATAGAATCTTTAAATTTTAGATCTGGTAAAGTTGGAGGAAGTGGGGTTCATGATAACATATAAGTACTGATATATCCACCAATAACACACGGTGTTGACTTCAACCTTAAATTTATCTTTCTCAATGAAGGATTTCTTCCAACAATGTTTTCCAAAGGATAAAACCTCTATCTGGATCGCTGTAGTCATGAAGGATACGGCTAAATCTCTCGGTAGTATGGTTTTCTAAAGCAAATATGTCTTCGCGACCTTTAAAAAAGTTGAGAAGATAGGTTATGTCATCGTTAGTGAATTTCACTTGTTTTTATTTTGGTTTTAAGATAATGAATTGAAATATACATCTTAAAAATATTAATAAACTGGTACGCTTTCGTTTATTAAAGGTGCTTACTGAGATTTGGTATTAAACGTTGTTTTTTGGATAATTGTTGCTTATCTTTACCTTTTGTGGAACGATAAGNNTCAATTTTTAGGTCTTATCGTTCCACAAAAGGTAATATGGCAGACAGCGTTTATATATCAGCACACCTCACCAAACCCCAACTCGAGTTCCTGAAGTTGCTGGATGACTATGAAATTCAGTTGTTCAAATTCTCCGAGATTGAACAGTTGTTGAAGCGAAAATTTGACAACTTAAGTGAAATCCTAGAAAATCTGGTGGACAAGGAACTGATTGTACGGATTGAGAAAGGCAAATTTTGCAAACAAGGTTTTAGGGACGAATATGTCATAGGGACTTTCGTTGCTGAAAATAGTGCTGTTGCGTATTGGTCTGCACTCAATTTACATGGGTTGACGGAACAATTTTCTAATACTGTCTTTATTCAAACGACACATAAAAAATACGACAAATCAATTCTAGGTACTTCTTATAAATTCGTTAAGATTGCGCCCAATAAAAAATTGGGTATCATGCACAATGGTTACGGCAACCTTCAATATCCAATCACTGATGTAGAGAAAACAATAGTTGATTGCTTTGATCTGCCCCAACATTCTGGTGGCTACGCAGAATTGATCAGAGCAGTTGGTCAAGCGCAAATGCACCCCACTAAATTAGTCGAGTACTGCAAGGCTGTGAATAATATAGCGGTTATCAAACGAATTGGCTATTTGGTCGCACTTCTCCAAATTACCGGTATGGATCCTTTTATAGATTTTGCCAAGAAACAGGTAAATAATAGATATAACTTGTTTGACCCCCAGGGATTGGACGAAGGTGAATTTGTTGCGGAGTGGCGATTAAGGTTAAATATCAGCAGGGAAGAATTGTTAGACATTTCCAATAAACAATACTAAATGATACTGAAAAAGGAAATAGAGAAAAAAGCGTTGGAACACGAAGTGTCCAGAAGTACCATTGACAAGGATTGGGTATTGGGTCATTTTGTCGATGCTATATTTTCGATAGATTCCTGCAGAGAAGCGTTGATATTCAAAGGAGGAACATGTTTACGGAAATGTTATATCCCGGATTATCGTTTTTCAGAAGATTTAGATTTTACATCTATCAATCCAGATTTTCAATTGGATGAAGATTTATTGCGGCAAGTAATGTCAATAGTACAAGAACGTACTGGTATGCAATTACATTTAGAAAAGCTCACCGATCTTCGGCACAATGATATGCCGACTGGCTACGCTGCGATTGTAAAGTTTTGGGGAGTCGATCATTCCAAGGACCAAATTCCACCAGATCCGTCCCGTTGGACGACTTCGATTAAAATTGAAATTATTCTGTACGAGAAGATGCTATTTGCACCGACTTTGAAGACGGTGTACCATGACTATTCTGATCAGCTGAGTTCTGCAGTCGATGAAATTGCCTGTTACGATATAAGAGAAGTGTTGTCTGAAAAGTTAAGAGCCTTGATACAACGCTCGTACACAGCACCTCGCGACTATTATGATATTTGGTATTTATCCAAGTATGCGAGTGATCTTGATTGGGCAGAAATCAAACATGCTTTCTTAGAGAAAATGGCTTTTAAAGGGCTTGAATTTACTGGGATAGATCAGCTTCTGAATGCTAAAAGTGAAAACACGGTGAAACGAGCATGGAAAAATAGTTTAGGACATCAGATCGCAACTAGAAAGCTACCTGCTTTTGATGAAGTTAAAAAGGACTTGGAATTATTGTTTAATACAATCTTCAAAAGGATATAATGGCATTAAATGAAAACTCACGAGTAAAGATTCCGACGTTATTACATTTAATGCGTTTGGGGTATACGTATGTCTTTTACGAGAACGAATTAGGAGACAGGATTAGTTAGATAGCATACAGCGAATTAATCTAATCTGAATATGCTTACTCTATGAATCAAAGCTGAAATCATAAAAACAAGAAAGTGGAGTTGAATTTGGAGCTTAAGAAGCTAAAGGAGCAGGCTGAAAGTTTATCGTTAAAACGTTACCCCAACTTTCTAATATCAAAGATTATCTTTGCCCTTTCAGCATCTTCATGAGGTCTAGATCTTTCAATCATACCACGATCTGCCAATTGGTTTAATCTATTAAACAAAAACATGTCACCTATACATCCTCCACCGAAGCTATCCCAGATATCACAAAGCGTGTAGCCAACAACCAATGAAGATCTTTGCGGAGCATCACTAATTCTATTCAATAGATAACCGTCAAAAAAATCCTCATCTCCCGAAACGTATTCTCCTGACCTATCTTAACAAATGAATTTACCGCCTGAATACGTTGAAAAGGATTATTGGGTAACATTCGCTTTGTTCCATATTTTCAAAAATGATATAGGCAGAGAAACCGTTTTTAAAGGCGGAACAGCATTATCAAAATGCTTTGGAATGATACAAAGGTTTTCGGAAGATATTGATTTGGTGGTATTGAGAAACGAAAACGAAACAGGAAACCAACTGAAAACAAAAATCAAAAAGATTTCCAAATGCGTTTCAGACGTACTTCCCGTTATTCATATTCGGACAGCAAAACAATTTGTTTTACCGGACTTATGTCATGCTGATGATTGGAGTTTGGTATAATACTTGTAAATGTACCCCCAAAATATAAATCATGAGCGGTAGCATTTTTGAAATTATTTAACAATATATCAGTAAGTTAAGTGTGTTGTTGTGAAATAGTTTGTTTTCAAAATATTTTTAGTGTACTTTTGTGCCACACAAAACAAAGGTGATACCTTTTTCGGG
>NZ_DLJD01000019.1:0-41503 GCF_002484085.1 Sphingobacterium sp. UBA7625 | reverse complement strand
AAAGAGCTCTAACGAAAGTTAGGGCTCTTATTGTTTCTAGGCAGGACGAGAACCTGCGACCGCTTAGGTTGCCATGGGGTTCGATCCGAAGGAGGCTCAGGGTTAGTGTTTGGGCCATGTGTGGCTGAGCCAATCCTGCCACCCCGACTAAAAAGCTCTAACGAAAGTTAGGGCTTTTCTTGTTTCTAGGCAGGACAAGAACCTGCGACCGCTTAGGTTGCCATAGGGTTCGATCCGAAGGAGGCTCAGCCAATCCTTCTACCCCGACTAAGAGCGCTAACGAAAGTTAGGGCTAAAGAGATTTCCGGATGATAACTTGAGTAGGATTGCGTTCGTTTAAAGTTTTCTTTTGAAGTATAGCTTCGGCCGCCGCCTTTCCCATCGCCCAAAAATCAGTAGATATGACCGTAATGCCTCCTTCAAGGATCTCTTTGACGTCCGTGTCATTGTAGGAAATAAGACCTATATCCTCCCCCAATGTAAACCCATGTTTCTTTGCCAATTTAATTAAGGATACATCATCGGAATCATAGCGGCTAAAGGTGATAAAGGCGGTGTACTGCTCAAATTTTGTCTCATCTACTTCTGGTAGAATGTCATAATTGATTCCCGATTCCTTACAGTAACGGACGAATCCATTGATAACATGTTGGGCATGTAAGGCTTCTGGATGTGCTATAAGTATAATTCTTTGATATTTTTTGATATTGTGCTGCAGTAGCGTAAGACTATTATAAATATCGTATTCATAATCCTGATAAATAGCCGTATAATCTCCTGAGAGCCCAAGTTGATTATAGTCGATGATAATCCGCTTATTTGGTGGTATGAGGTTGATAATAGGGGCAGGATCATCTTTCAAAAATGTAACAATGACAAAATGCGTATAGTTGTTGATGTTTTCGGTAATAATATTACGGAATACATTAAAGTTGTGATGGTGAAAGTAGACATCGATCGCCGCTGCACCTTTAGTTTCAGTTAATAACGATTGATAGATCTGTTCACGCATGGTATTCATTTTGTCGAGAAGAAGCAGGATACGGTAAGAATGTTGTACCTGTTTTTTCTTGACATAATATCCTTTCCGATAAACAGACTCAATTACCCCCTTTTCGAGTAGATAGTTAAGACCTTTCAAAACCGTTTCTTTGCTCATGCCGAGCTGATCCTGCAATTGATTTAATGAAGGGATGCGGTCTCCGATATGTAAATCATCCTTTTCGATCAATGTATGGATGTGATCGACCAATTGAAGATACTTCATTCGGGAGCCGTTGCCTGTTTCGCTTGTAGTGGACATGTGATGAATAGTGATTTACGATAATAAAGTCAAACTTAGATAAACTTGCTTTTATATGCAAGTTTTGGTGTATCCTAATCCAGAGGTAGGTTTAACTATTTTCTCTCCCTTTAAGACGATCTCTAAAAAAAAATAACATCTTTTTTCACTTTTTTTTTGCAAGGGCAAAGATAATTTATACTTTTATAAAAGAAAACCAGTCTAGACCAGACTAGATTGCAAAAAATAACTAATTATAAATACGACTATGATGCTATTTAATTTAAGGGTTGCCCTGCTCTTGGGTACTCTTTTTCTCTCCTACTTTGCTTTTGGTCAACAGTCCTCGACTGTGAAGGGTGGAGTATTCAATACAGAAGGAAATCCTTTAGTTGGGGTTACGGTTTCAAATCAAAATAAATCTAAGACAACGACCACAGATTCGCTCGGCAACTTTTCAATAACTGTAATTTCACCTAATGAGCCACTGCTATTTTCAATGGTGGGTTATGTTGCTGTAAAGAAAACAGCAGTATTAGGCCAGTTTATGCAGGTCAAATTACTGCAAGATACGCGCATGCTGGATGATGTTGTCGTTATCGGTTATGGTACGACCACTAAACGTGATCTGACCGGAGCGGTAGGTCAGGCTAATCTAACAGATATGCGCAAAGCCCCCGTAGCCAACTTTGAGGAGGCCTTAGCTGGTCGGGTAGCTGGCGTTAAGGTGAGTTCAAATGATGGACAACCGGGTGCGGAACTTAGTATTGTTATTCGGGGTAATAATTCCGTCACCCAAGATAATTCCCCACTATATGTGGTTGATGGATTTCCCGTCGAAACATCTGTTGGCAACACCATTAATCCCGAAGAGATTGAATCTCTGGAAGTATTAAAGGATGCTTCTGCGACAGCGATTTACGGAGCCAGGGGAGCAAACGGGGTTGTCCTCATAACAACCAAGAAAGGTAAGGTTGGAACTCCGGTTATTAACTACAACGGCTGGGTAGGACTCAATCAGATCATCAAAACGCAGGAGCTGCTAAACCCTTATGAATTTGTGAAATATCAATTGGAACAGAATCCCACCCTCTATACAGATATTTATCTAAAGGATGGTAAGACTCTGGAAGATTACCGCGGCATGGAGGGTATCAATTGGCAGGACAAAGTTTTTAGAAATGCAGTTACCCATAATCATTCTATAGCGATACGTGGTGGTACCGATCGTACACGATATGCCGTTTCCGGATCATTATTAAATCAGGATGGGATCATACTAAACAGTGGGTTTAATAAATATCAAGGAAGAATTGTGCTGGATCAGACCATAAACAAGAAATTAAAAGTAGGGTTGAATTTAAACTATACAGCCTATAAGCGATATGGTACCGTAGTGTCAGAGTCTCAGCCTAGTCCGACAGCGAGTCTGATGTATGGAATATGGGGATTTAGGCCAATCACCGGAAATCCACTTACAGATGCCTCACTGATAGATGATCTTTTTGACCCGGGTATGGATCCTAGCTTAGGTACTGATTTGCGAATCAATCCCTATCTAGCCGTGCAGAATGAATATAATCCACTGTTCAGTGCAAATCTCGTGGCCAATGGCTATTTCGAATATAAATTGGCAGATGAGTTGACGTTTAGGGCGACTGGTGGTTATACACGTATAAACCAGCGACGGGAAGTGTTCTTTAACTCAAAATCCAGAGCAGGACATCCCTTTTCAAACAATAAAGTAAATGGTTCTATTTGGAATAATGAAGTTACTAATCTATTAAATGAGAATACGCTGTCCTATGATAAGAAATTTAATGGGGGGCATCGGCTAAAGGCGGTCGTCGGGTTCACTGTGCAAGATGTCCGAAATTATACCAATGGATTTACGTCCATCTTGGTACCCAATGAATCATTAGGTATTAAAGGCCTGGACGAAGGACAGATTACGATGGCGCCAGTGACTGACGCATCCAACGGACTGATATCCTACCTGGGGCGGGTTGATTATAATTATCGTTCAAAGTATTTACTGACACTGTCTTTCAGAAGTGACGGCTCCTCCAAATTTCCAAAATCAAACAGATGGGCTTATTTCCCTTCGGGATCTTTTGCATGGCGATTGAAAGAAGAGAATTTCATGAAACCGATAAAGATCATCAGTGATGCAAAGTTGCGTGTTGGAATAGGTTCAACCGGAAATAATCGCGTATCAGAATATGCTTCATTGACTGCCTTGCAGATGAATCCAGCCTCAGGCTACAGTGTGGGCAACAGCGCCGGTCAGGGAATGGTACCGACGAATCTTGGAAATCCAAACTTAAAATGGGAGACCACCGTTCAAACCAATGTTGGCCTCGACCTCTCCATACTCAAGAATAGAGTGTCCCTTACAACAGATTATTATCACAAGGAGACACGTGACCTATTATTGAATGCGACCTTGGCTCCCAGTATGGGATTCCTGACAGGCTTCAAAAATATCGGCCGTGTATCCAACAGTGGTATCGAATTTACATTGGAGACCAAAAACGTACAAACGCCCAATTTCTCCTGGAATTCGAGCTTCAATATCGCATTTAACAAAAACAAGGTCCTTGAACTCAACGAAGGGGAGCCGAGTTTGGCTACACGCGTTACCTGGGGTAATTTCAATAATGCCTATCCTTATATAGCAATACCCGGACAGCCAATAGCCTTGTTTTATGGGTATCTTTTTGATGGTGTCTATCAGTACGCAGATTTTGATCTGGCCAACGGGAATTATCTACTTAAAGCAGGTCAGCCTAATAATGGTACCCCCAGAACAAATATTAAACCCGGCGATATCCGTTTCAAGGATATCAATGGTGACGGACAGGTAGATAATTATGACCTCACAATAATAGGTAATCCAAATCCAAAACATATTGGCGGATTCAACAACAACTTTAATTATAAAAACTTCGATCTGAATGTCTTTTTACAATGGAGTTATGGAGGAGACATCTTAAACGCCAATCGCATTGAGTTTGAAGGTGGGGATCCTGTTGCGCGTGGTTTTCTGAATATGTTTGCATCTTTTGCCGATCGCTGGACGCCAGAAAACCAGACCAATGCACTCTATCGTGTCGGAGGCCAGGGGCCAGCTGTTTATTCTTCCAGAACGATTGAGGATGGGTCCTATTTGCGACTAAAGACCTTGTCTTTAGGATATACATTCAGTACTGATCAGCTCCGAAGATTACGAATGAAATCCATACGACTCTATGTGGCTGCACAAAATCTAGTTACATGGACAAAATATTCAGGGCTCGATCCCGAAGTGAGCACCCGTCCTGGAGCATTGACACCTTCGTTTGACTGGTCGGCTTATCCGCGTCCTCGTACGATGACCGTCGGACTTGACCTTAATTTTTAAACTAACCTTTGATCAAGATGAAACGCATTTTTATTTTTTCCATATGTATCGCTTGTCTAACCAGTTCATGTTCCAAATTGCTGGATAAAGAACCTGACTTTGTGACCACTGAAAACTATTTTCGAAATGAAAGCGAATTGATGAACAGCCTCAATGGCGTTTACAACAGACTCATCGATACCTATGGGCGCATGTATAGTCGAGGGCTTTTCAGTTATTTTGTCGTGAGTGACGAAGCCTATTTCAAGAATATATCAATCAACAATATTCGAGTGATGGTCATGGACGCTGCTGATCTGGACATTACTAGATTGTGGGAGACTTTATACGAAGGGATAAATCGGACAAATTTATTATTGGAAAATGTCGATCGCGTAGAGATGGATGTCACCAAGAGAAACGCCATCAAGGGAGAAGCACTCTTTATGCGTGGATACTACTATTATCTCTTGACCGATTTCTTTGGAAAAGTACCTTTAAAACTGTCCTCTACGCAATCACCCAATGACCCTTATCCCGCTCAGGCTACATTGCCCGCTTTGTATGCACAAATTGTGAAAGATATGCAAGAAGCAGAAAATTTGGTCCACGAAAGCGGTGTCGTAGCCAACGAAAGAGTGTCCAAAACAGCCGTTCAGGCCGTACTGGCCCGTGTGTTCTTAAAAATGGCCGGACAGCCTCTTAATGACCGCTCTCGTTATCAGGATGTTATCGAATATACGGATAAAGTAATTGCTTCAGGGAAACATCTGCTTAATCCCAATTATAAGCAAATATTTATCAACCATTCACAAGATATCAACGAACCGAAGGAATGCCTTTGGGAAGTTGGCATGTTTGGAAATAAGATCGGCAACATCGATCAGGCTGGTATGGTTGGTATCGAGAACGGTATAGAATGTCCCGATGAACGTATTGGGTTTTCAGGCGGAGCAATGCGGGTTACAGCCAAATTATACGATCTATTTGGTCAGAAAGATACAATGCGGCGCGATTGGAGTATCAGCCCCTATCGATTTGTAACTACTGCAGGGGTTACGCAAAAGCAATATTATAGCACAGCTCAGCTTTACGAACGAAACCCCGGAAAATGGAGACGGGAATATGAGGCCGGTACCAAAGTGAGGAGTGCCAATTCGACCAATTTTCCAATTATAAGGTATAGCGATGTCTTGCTGATGAAAGCGGAAGCAGAAAATGAGGTCAATGAATCCCCCACAACAGCAGCCTACGAAGCGCTTAATCAAGTTCGTAGGAGAGCTTTTGGTAAGGCATTAAATGAGGTCAATGGAGCTAGTGATGCGCCGATCGGAATGGATAAAATAGCCTTTTTAGACTACATACGCGACGAGCGCCTGCGTGAATTTTGTTTCGAAGGTACCCGTAAGCATGATCTGATTCGTTGGGGCATTTACGTGCCCATTATGAATGCCTTGGGACGTGAAATTTCGGTCAATGCACCCGCTGCACACCGATATGGCGGTAATGCTGGCCTGAATACGACAGAGAGAAACGTGCTGTTTCCCATACCAAACACAGAAATAACCATTAATAAACAGATTATTCAAAATCCGGGTTGGTAAATCTGGTGGATCATAAAATAAATAGATGAAGATGAAAATAGTGTTAATATATCTCATGCTGGCCATTTTGTGCGTCAGTTGCATGAAAGAAGATATCGCCAGTGCCGATATGGAGGTCAGGACAGATGCCGCTAGTTACAAGGTTGGCGACACCGTTGTCTTCCGATTTGAGGGTGCTCCAGACAATATTGTATTTTATTCTGGAGAGAACGGACACAACTATGAACTGAAGGATCGTCTTTATGCGGATAATGATTTACAGGTGGATTTCAAAACACTTGTCCAATGGGGTGTTATTTATGACAATCTAAAATTATTGGTTTCCAATGATTTTACCGGAATATACACAAAAGAAGAGATCGACAAAGCCACGTGGACCGATATTTCCGAAAAAGCCACTTTCTCCACTGGGCAAGACAATACACCTTCTGGAATCGTAAGCCTGAAATCATATCTCAGTCCAGTTGATACGGCGTCACTTTACCTGGCATTCCGATACACAGACACTCAAAAGGCCCAACAAAATAGATGGGTCGTTCGCAGTTTTAATGCGGTAAAAGTATCACCTGAGGGCGTGCAGACTAATGTTGCCACGATATCCAATGCGGGCTGGAATGCCGTAAGTTTTCTAAATGACAGTAAGGTATGGACCATTTCCGCAACACAGCTATTGATGCATGGCGGTGTTGCATCCGATACCGATAATGATGATTGGGTGATTACCAAAGGCTTTAAAGTAAGGGAGTCCATCGCGGACAAAGGAATAGCACTGAAAAATATTAGCTCAAACCTGCGGGAATACAAATATGTATACAAAACTCCCGGAGTCTATAAAGCCGTGTTTGAAACCTCCTCCGTTTGGTACAGTGGCCGCAAAGAAGGGTACGCCGAAGTAACAATTAATATCCAGCCATGATAGATATGCAGCTGTTAACTAGAAGATACGGTCATTGCGACGGAGTATGGAGGACGATGATAATACTGCCATTGCTTTGCTTTGCGAGTGTTTTCGGTCAAGGCAGGGCTGATGTGAGCTTAAAAAATAGTAAGCTACAACTGATCTGGAGTAGCGATAAAAATGGTTATCATCTCCAGTCCGTTACCCTAAACGCTGACCTGGGGCAAAAGGAGCATTTAACGATGGCTGCACAGCAGCGAACGATCCTTTACGCTAAAAATAAGCCGCTGGACAGATCGACAATTGTTTATGATCATGCTGGGAAGCTTATTCACTTCCCCGATTCTCAATATCGCTATGTGATTCCAGTGTGGTCACAGAGTTTGTCACCTGTGAGCCTGAATACTGCAGGTGAAGTATGGCACTATCAACCGACTGCAGTGACTTCCACTTCACCCTCGGGGCTGAGATTTCAATATGAAAACGAAAAAATTGCCCTGTCCGAAGAATGGAACCTTGATCCGGATCAAATGCATGATATCCGTGTAAAGATAACTTTAAAGGCGAAAGAAAACGGTTATTATTCCTTGTCCACGCCATCACTGGCGATTGCCGATCGCCAGCAGTTTCAGTGGGCGGTGATTCCGGGATTATTCCAAGGAGCGGCGCTCAATCCTGACTTTGTGGATGCCTACGCTTACGGACACGGTATCCCGGATCGTCCGGTCATCGTCCGTGAACGTACTGTCTCCACCTTAGCTTCGCTATTGACCACGCAATCTGGAGTGACCTTAGCAACCGTGGCCGAACCCGGAACAGCAAGGGACCCTTGGTCAAAAGATGCAAAGACACATTCAGACTGGAAACTCGGATTGTCATTGATGAACCGAAATAAGGAGCTAACACCGACACTCTATCACCCGGTACTAGGTGAGGAGGGGTCTTATTTGAAAGAAGGACAAGAGATAACATTTTCTTTTCGCTATACCATTCAGAGAACTTCTTGGTATAATGTACTGGGGCATGTGATAAAAGATGTTTATAAGTTTAGTGATTTTTTAAAACTGAAAGAAACAAATCGCTCCTTAACGGATCGTCTCTACGCGATGTATGATTATGTCATTGCCGATAGTACCTCCAAGTGGCGGATAGCAAACTATAAGAATGCGGTAATCGGAGCCCAGGATTATCTGGGGGGAGTATACGGGTCTGAGAAAGATGCCATGAAAAACTCCGATTACGGTGCCATGTGGATGCTGGCTACGCTGACCGGAGATAACAAACTGAAGCAACAGCGACTACCGGCAGCCTTAAACTTCAAGTTGCAACAACAGCAACAGCAACCGGGATTCTTTTATGGATCAGCCGCAGGGCAGTATTTCCTATATCGCAGTCAACGGTTTACCGAAGAATGGGGACCCTATAGCGAACCCATTGGTACCAGCTATTACATGTTGATGGATATCGGTAATATATTACTTTTTGAGCCAGATCGCTCTGATCTTAAGCAAGCGTTGCGCAAAGCCGCAGATTGGTTGTTGTCCAAAATGCATCCCGATGGGCATTGGAAGGTTGCCTATGATAATAAGACCGGTAGCGCCATGTTTGAGGATGTATCCGATCTCCGGCCAACATTTTATGGACTATTGGTTGCGCATCAGTTGTTAAAGGACGAAAAATATAGAGAAGGAGCAATCAAAGCCGCAAACTGGTTTGTCAGACACGCAGTGGAAAAAGGATGGTTCCTGGGAGTTTGTGGCGATACGCGATTTGCACCTGATTTTGCAACGGCACAGTCTATACAGGCCCTCCTTGATATGTATACATTGACCGGCGATCTACGCTATCAGACAGCAGCCTCTCAGGTCGCGAGATATTATACAACATCAATCTATACACACCCCATCCCCACTCGGGAGGTTAAGCATGTGAATGGTATCGATCGTCAGGATTGGGAGATTAGTCAAGTGGGGTTGGGATTTGAACATGGCGGTATTATGGGTTCTGCAAATCATCATGGTCCTATTTTGCTGTCGAGTCATGCGGGGCTGTTTGTAAGATTGTATGCACAGACGAAAGACAGCTTATTGTTGAATATGGCAAGAGCCGCTGCCTGGGGACGGGATGCATTTGTGGATGCAAATACCGGGGTTGCTTCTTACTACTGGGATGCGATGAATAAAGGGGCAGGGCCATTCCCGCATCATGCCTGGTGGCAATTGGGATGGATTACCGATTATCTGCTCTCCGAAGCAGCGGTTCGTTCCAATGGTAATATCTCCTTTCCGAGTGGATTTATAACACCTAAAGTAGGGCCACATCGCAGCTATGGTTTTGAAAAAGGGAGCATATTCGGCAAGCCTGTTGATCTGAAAATGAAAAAAGGGCTTATCAGCCTTGATAATGCACATATAGACTACATTCTTGCTACCAACAGCGACAATAAAGAGCTCTATGTTGTTTTGCTGAACAATAGCGTGGATCCACAACAGGCTAGGCTGAAATTAGATGCAGGCCATTCCCGGGATCTTTTTGGGCTAGTTCAGAAGGAGGTCTATCTTCTCAATTCCGACGGGGCGGATGAGATGCGGATGGCAGCATCCTCAGATTGGAAAATTTCCCTGCCGGCAACAGGGCTAAAAATAATGAAAATCAGTTATCAATAACCATTTAAACAACCAATAACATGAATAGCAACATGAAACAGAAAAAAAAATACTGGATTATATCCATATTCTTTGGAATGATGTTTACGGTCTTAAGTTGTACTGGAGTCGAAAAGAGTTTACAGGCAAATGAAACGCAGGTAGAAAATAAGCTTGCACGAATGGCATCTACTACCGGACAGTTAGATTCACCCATGGTGAAAAGTCTGGCTTATCAGGTGATCGTCAACAACGATACCCTGGACGTATGGCAAGAAACCTGTTATGATCTGGTGGAGAATGGGGGGCAGACCGATGTACATACCGCTTTATTTACGTATGTGCCAGGTACTCAGGTCAAGATTATTTGCAGCAGTTCTTTCTCAAATTTTACGCTGTCACCCAAAAGGTTGGATATACCGGTTACCAAGAACGGAAATGAATTGACGTTTACCATCCCGGAGTACTACAATTATGCCTTGGCTATCCCAGGTCGTGCACCCTTACTTTTGTTTGGATCTCCGGATTATAGTGCCTATAAACAGGGGGCAGTTGTTTTTGCCAAGGGAATCCATCATGGTGTAAATGGAGTTTTTAAACTTGAATCCAATAAAACCTATTATTTAGAAGAAGGGGCGATTCTCAGGGGAAAAGTATTGATAGAAAACGTATCTAATGTCAAATTGATCGGTCGGGGCTATATTGATGATCGCACCGCTCCTGTAGCGGGAAATTTTGTTAAGGTCTACCGTAGTCAGCATGTGGAACTTCGGGGATTTGGCGTCCGGCATGCGGCTTTAGGCTGGCAAGTAGATATGGTCAATTCGTCGAATGTCGATGTGTCCCATCTCAACCTGTTGAGCTTTGGGCAGAACAATGACGGTTTGGATTTGGGCTCAGGATGTCAAGATGTGCATTTCTCCCATTGTTTTATCGGATCAGGAGATGATGGTTTTGGTTGGCACGCAACAAATGCAGCTGCAGATGGTGAAACACCGCTTTTAAATTGTCATGCCCACGACTGCATGATCTGGAAAAACCAGGTAGGCGTGGGTATCCGCATAGGATCTTCATTAGAGACCAGTAGTGTCGAACAGCTCACCTTTAAAGATATTGATATCGCCAAAATGGCCTGGGGTGGTCATTCGGTAGCGATCCCACATTCTGACTGGGCTGATGTTAAAAATATCACGTTTGAGGGCATCCGTGATGAGACCTCTGGAAATACCCGATTTGTACTGATGTATATTAAGCAAAATGCAAACTCAAATCCGATTTATAGGCCCGGGACTATTTCTGATATTCGATTTATTGATTGCGTCAGCAGTGCGACGGCAGCAATTTTCGAGGGCTATGACGCCAATCACATGATTAAGGACGTGACCTTCAAAAACGTAAAAGTCGGAGGTAGGGATATGTTGCAGTCTGATATCGTAGCGAATTCCTTTACTTCGAATATCACCGTCGTGAATTGATGTTCAACTAGTTTATAATCACTTAAATCAACGAGATGCGTACCTATCAATCAGTTATAACTTTCCTATTGGTTTTTTTAATAATGACCGATCTGGGGGCGCAGAATGGTGTGGAGCTCAACAAGATTGCAGCCTCACAAGGTGCCGCTTCGCAACTGTTATTTTCTGTGGATCTGGCGAAAGAAGAACTTATTGTGCCTGGTGATTTTAAGCGTGATGAAGAGTGTGTCGTGCGTGGTGGTATGCCTAATTTTTTTGCCAAGGTCAGCAAGGGGCAGGATGTAACAGTAGCATTCATCGGTGGAAGCCTGACACAAGCCAATTATTGTTACCGGATGCAGATTTCAGCTTACTTGCAGGCACGCTACCCATCCACTAGATTCAAGTGGGTCAATGCTGGCGTATCCGGAACAGGCACGGACTTGGGATCTTTTAGAATCAGGGAGCAGGTTTTATCACAGAATCCCGATCTGGTCATCATTGATTTTGCAGTCAATGGCGCCTATGCTGCAGGCATGGAAGGTATGGTCAGGCAGATTATCCAACATGATCAGCATACCGATATCTGTTTAATCTATACCATCTTGGCTGCGCAGACCAAGGTATATAATAATGGAAAGATACCGCCACATATTGAAGCTTTGGAAGCATTGGCCGATCATTACAGTATTCCTACAATACATTTGGGAATGGAGATTGCGCGCTTGGAATCTCAGGATAAGTTGTTGTGGAAGGGAGAGGTAGATTCTGCAGGAGATCGTATTTTATTTTCTACGGACGGAATCCACCCGCTGAAAGCCGGTGGTGATCTTTACGCTGCAGCCATTGCCCGTGGGATTGAGAAGATGAAAGGACATTCACAAATGGAGATACATCCATTGCCTCAGCCGCTGTTATCTGATGAGTGGGATATCGCAGGGATGTACATACCCACCGATCTTGCTGATTTTGATGTTAAATGGACCGCGTTTCCTACAGAGGGATCTAAATTAAGGGCCTTCAATGGATGGTTTGACAGCTTGATGGTCGCTGATGAAAAAGGCGCGCGCTTTTCTTTCACTTTTGAAGGTGATCTATTTGGCCTGTTTGACATAGGTGGGCCAGAGGTGGGGCAGCTTGAAGTATGGGTAGATGGTCATCAGATAGGGCTCCATAAATCGCAGTCCGGGGGATTTCAACCTTATCAAATGGCAGCAGAGAATCACGACAATATCCTGTTGAATCGATTTAACGCATACTGTAATAACCGATATCGAGGTCAATATGATGTGATCAAGGTACCCAAAGGAAAGCATGAAGTCAGTTTTCGTATATCGCTATTGAGAGCGGATAAAAAGATGATATTGGGTCCGTCTCAACAAGAAGATATTGACCGGCATCCTGCGAAATACGATTCATCCAAGATTTATTTAGGACGGATACTGTTACGTGGCAAACCAATTTTAAAGACTAGTGGAAAAGAAAAAGGATGAGACGACCGAAGGCCGCATGACCGAGTGTACCAAACGATTGAGCTTACGAACACCTTAAAGACCAATTTAATGAGTAAACGATGAATATCATTGAAAATAAATACTTATGAATAGTGCCTTGGTTAAAGAATAATTGATGAACAAATAATTTAAACGGATGAAAATAACTCAGCTACTAAAGCGATTAAACTGCCTGTTACTCTGTTTGAGTATGACATACACCTATGCCCAATCTGTATTGACGCAACAGCAGAAATGGGAGCAAAAGATACAACGTTACGAACGTCTGGATGCACAAAATCCACCGCCCAAAAACGTCATTCTTTTTGTTGGTAGTTCGACCATCGAAAATTGGAAAACGTTAACGGATGATTTCGCAGGGCAGGCTGTACTGAATAGAGGAATATCCGGCACCAAGACAGTGGATCTTTATACCTATAGAGAACGGTTGATTACGCCATACGATGCAAAGCAGATTTTTATTTATGAAGGCGACAATGATATTGGACTTCGTTGGTCGACAGACCGCATTGTTGAACAGTTCGCTGCCTTATTTGGTGCAATAAGAAAGTCGAAACCGCATGCCGAAATAATCTATATATCCATCAAGCCCTCACCACGCCGATTGAAAGATAAAATACAGATCGAAGAGGTTAATGCTCGAATTAAACAATTTATGGAGCAGCAGCCCAATACCGGATATGCTGATGTTTATGCCCGGATGCTGGATGCCAATGGTGATTTAATACCAGCATATTATCGCGCGGACGGGCTGCACCTTACTGCCGAGGGATACCATATCTGGAAAGATGTGATATCCAAATTTATAAAATAGGTGGATGTACCCAGGAATAATTAAATAATAAATTGAATTACAAAAAGGATAAAAAAGAAAGAATATATGATTTATAGTAAGGGAGGAGCCTCCAGGACGTTGAAGAAAGAAGTTATTGCCGCAGATCTCGTAGTTGTTGGCGGTGGGATGTCTGGCGTGTGTGCTGCGATTACGGCAGCCAGGCAAGGTTTGCGTGTCATCTTGGTGCAGGATCGCTCTGTACTCGGGGGGAACGCCTCCAGTGAGGTGAGGTTGTGGATATTGGGCGCCACTTCCCATATGGGTAACAACAATCGTTGGAGTCGGGAAGGTGGTGTTATTGACGAGATATTGGTTGAAAATGTGTATCGCAATCCGGAGGGCAATGCTGTTATATTGGACATGATTTTACTCGACAAAGTAAAGCAAGAGGCCAACATTCGATTGTTGCTCAATACCAGTGTCTACGAAGTCCATAAGGAAGCTGGTGATCGTATAAAATCTTTGAGCGCTTTTTGCAGCCAGAATTCAACACAATATGAGCTATTGTCATCCTTATTTTGTGATGCGTCCGGAGACGGGATAGTCGGCTTTTTATCTGGAGCAGCTTTCCGTATGGGCGCTGAACCCCGGGAAGAATTTGACGAAGCTATGGCACCCGACACCTCCTATGGAGAGCTTTTGGGGCACACGCTCTATTTCTATACCAAAGATGTCGGAAAATCAGTGTCTTATACTGCCCCTGCTTTTGCCATGGATGTTACCAAAGAAATACCGAGATTCAAAAACTTCAATGCCAAAGAACATGGATGCAAGCTGTGGTGGGTGGAATACGGCGGGCGTCTGGATACGGTGCACGATACCGAAGAGATCAAATGGGAACTTTGGAAAATCATCTATGGTGTGTGGGATTATATCAAAAATTCCGGACAATTTCCCGAAGCCGACACCCTGACATTGGAATGGGTTGGAATGGTTCCCGGAAAACGGGAAAGCCGTCGGTTTGAAGGCGATTATATCCTGACACAAAAAGACGTCGTCGAACAGCGTCAACATCCGGATGCCGTAGCCTATGGGGGCTGGTCCATCGATCTCCATCCTGCGGATGGCGTCTTTAGCGACCGTCAGCCCTGTAACCAGTGGCATAGTAAAGGCGTTTTCCATATCCCTTATCGTTGTTTATATAGCCGTAATATTGAAAACCTCTTTTTGGCGGGTCGTCTGATCAGTGTATCCCATGTCGCATTTGGAGCGACTCGGGTAATGGCGACATGTGCGTATGTTGCACAGGCTGTGGCGATGGCCGCAAAACTATGTGTTCAGCAGCAGCTTTTACCAAGAGAGATCGGTCAGCCAGGTTACATGAAGGAATTACAGAAAGAACTGCAACGATCCGGTCAATATATCCCCGGCTTTCATTTATCCGATAGCAGCGATCTTGTACAGCAGGCCGAACTAACCTCTTCGAGCAACCTGGACTTTAAGGGATTCTCCAAAGAGAATATGCTGTGGAAACCCCTGACTATAGCTGCAGCACAACTTATTCCTGTCACTGCTGGTACCTTGCCCATCTTTTTTTTGGATATTGAAGCCACGCAGACAACAGTGTTGGATGTGGAACTCAGGGGCAGCGAAAGAAAAGGTGGATTCACGCCAGACCGGGAGCTGGCGAAAATGCAAATTCATGTAAAACCCGGCTTTCAGACAATAACACTGGATTTTGGATTGGAGATCAATGAGGATCAGTATATTTTCCTCACATTTCTCCAAAACGAGCATGTGCGATTGGCCTATACCCATCAACGGGTATCCGGATTACTATCCGTTTTTAACGGCGTGAACAAAGCTGTTTCAAACAATGGGAAACAGGTAGCCCTGCCGGGATCTGGAGTAGATTCATTTGAATTTTGGACGCCACAACGTCGCCCTGAAGGTCATAATCTCGCCATTCAGCTAACAACGGGCCTTTCCGTTTTTGGAGTCGAAAATGTGCGTAATGGTATTGATCGGCCGACAATTCGTCCGAATGCCTGGGTCGCTGCTGCTGACGATCGGCAACCTGTAATTTCGATTAAATGGAAGCAGAAGCAGCGCATAAGAAGGATCGAAATTAATTTTGATACCGATTGGGATCATGCAATGGAGTCTGTATTAATGACCCATCCCGAGACCGTTATGCCATTCTGTGTGCGGAATTATACTATCGAAGATGGAAATGGAACGATTATTTATACGCAGCAGGGAAACTTTCAGACCAGAAATGTGATTGAACTTCCGGAATCCTGTGTTACAGACCAGCTGATTATAGCTCTCGAGCACCCTTCTGCGGAAGTGCCAGCCGCCATCTTTGCTATTCGGTGTTATGCATAGTCAATAAATGATAATATTCAGTAATTTAATGTTTAATACAGATGATAGATACAGTAGTTATAATCGTTTTTTCGGTATTCATAATGCTTGTTGGGATAAGCTTCTCACGAACCGGAAGAAACCTGAAGTCCTTTTTTGCTGGCGGCGAATCCGTGCCCTGGTTTATAGGAGGGATGTCCCTGTTCATGAGCTTTTTTTCAGCCGGAACTTTTGTCGCATGGGGCTCCATAGCCTATAGCCATGGCTGGGTAGCAATTACCATTCAGTGGACGATGTGTATAGGCGGACTGATTACAGGGCTTTATCTAGCTCCTAAATGGAAGGCTACAGGAAATCTTACTGCTGCCGAGTTTATTAAGGAGCGCCTGGGGAGCGCTGTGCAGAAGTGTTACATCTACGTCTTTATGATCGTGTCGGTATTTCTCAAAGGGTCGGTTTTGTATTCGGTGGCCAAACTTGTTTCCGAATCGTTGGACTATCCTTTGATACCAGTTACCATCGTTTTGGGAATCTTAATGATTGCTTATACCGCCATCGGAGGGTTGTGGGCGGTCATGGTGACAGATATTCTACAATTTGTTGTCCTGACAGCAGCGATCGTGATTGTCATTCCATTGGTTTTTGAGGAAGTTGGCGGTGTGCAGTCCTTCTTGGATAAAGTGCCTGATGATTTCTTCAATGTTGTCAATGGTGAATATACATGGGGTTTTATTGTCGCTTTTGCTTTATACCATATTTTTTATATTGGAGGTAATTGGACGTTTGTACAGCGCTATACAAGTGTTGATACACCCCGGTCAGCATCCAAAGTTGCTTATTTATTTGCTGCCTTATATATCGCTAGCCCGATTTTGTGGATGATTCCGCCCATGGTTTACAAGGCGATCAATCCGGATTTGACCGGATTGGCTACAGAGACGGCCTACATTATGGTCTGTAAGCAAGTGCTGCCTGCGGGATTACTTGGATTGATGCTTACGGGGATGTATTTCTCTACATCGGCATCCGCAAATACAGCCTTGAATGTTGTATCAGCTGTTTTTACAAACGATATTTATAAGGGAACATTAAACCCGCAGGCATCGGAAAAAAAGCTGATGTTTATCGCTCGTGCATCATCTTGGTTTTTTGGATTTTTTATGATTATTGTAGCGCTGATTGTACCATTGATTGGAGGGATAGTAGAGTTTACTTTGAGTATAGGCGCCATTACAGGAGGTCCTTTATTGGCGCCGCCGATATGGGCATTGTTTTCAAAGCGATTGACAGGAAAGGCAACCCTGTATATAACCGCTGTTAGTCTGGGCGTCAATCTTCTGTTTAAAATTATTTTCCCTTTGTTGATAGACTATAAACTTACCAGAGCCAATGAGATGCTGCTTGGTGTTATGCTGCCCTTCGTTTTGTTGGCTTGTGTTGAACTGTATGCGAAATCACGTGGACAGGTAAGTTCGGAATATATTGCGCTCAAACAAATTAAAGCCGCGCGTAAGGAAAACGTACAGCAGATTGATAAAGAAGAGGAAATAGCATTGAAAAGCCAGAATAAATTTGGATTGAAGATGATCGCATTTTCGCTCACCTTTATTGCGCTGCTACTTTATATATTGTGTTTTTTCTTTGCAGACCGTTCGCCATTAGTTGGCGGAATTGCCACGGTAATACTTATCACTGCGTTGATTCCATGGCGCGCAGCTAGTAAAGTTTTTATAAATCGGGTTTAAATTGATGTCAGCACAGATTATCTGCGGCACTTCGTTTTCTTAGTGTTTTTTAACTTTATATGCTTGTAAACCCGCTATTAAACAGTTAAATTGCTTAAAATTTATTGTCAATTAGAATATAAACATACATAAGATGAAAAGAAATACGGCTTTTCTTTTAGGGATTTTAGCTTCTTGCGCATTGCCACAAGTGATTTCTGCTAAACCACTCGCAAAAGAATATGTACATTACGGGCAAGAAGTTGAAGGAAAAGAGTTGATCGGGCGCTGGGATATTGAAGTCGATGTCAATGGTACACCGGCACCTTCCTGGCTTGAAGTGAAATTGTCAGGCTACAAGACTTTGGTAGGCCACTATGTAAGCACTTCAGGAAGTGCACGGCCTGTTTCACAGGTTTTTTATGAAAACGGGAAGTTCAAATTTGCGATACCACCACAATGGGAAGGCGGAAAGATGAATTTAAGTGTAGAAGGGGAGATCTTAAACGGAACATTGCAGGGCACTATAACGGAACCAGATGGAAAAACACATCGTTTTAAAGGAGTACGTGCACCTGAGTTAAAAAGAACGGCCGCCGTAAAGTGGGGGAAACCGATCCAGCTTTTTAATGGAAAGGATCTGTCGGGATGGAAAGCGACTGGAAAAACCAATCAGTGGATTGTGAAAAACGGTATTTTAACCAGTCCACAATCGGGTTCTAACCTAGTCTCGGAACAAAAATTTGAAGATTTTAAATTGCACGTTGAATTTAAAATTCCTTCGGGCAGCAATAGTGGAGTTTATCTTAGAGGGCGCTATGAGGTACAAATTGAAGATAGCCCGAAAGATGCACATCCTAATGCCGTCCTTTTTGCCGGCGTCTATGGTTTCCTGGCAGCAAATGAGATGGTGAACAAAGGAGCCGGAGAATGGCAGACCTATGATATTACATTGGTGGGACGCCTGGTGACTGTCGTTGCCAATGGTAAAACAGTGATCAGCAATCAAGAGATTCCGGGGATTACCGGCGGAGCACTAGATAGTAAAGAGGGCGAACCTGGTCCGATCTATTTCCAGGGTGATCACGGACCGGTTGAATTCCGTAAAGTGGTTATTACACCGGCCGTTAAATAACCCTAAAAGTTGGACCAAGTTAGAAAGTAATTATTCATGTGATGAGCTCGATATTTTATCGGGCTCATTCCTTTTAGATTCCAATTACAACGACCACCACGTCTTCGTTCTGGTAAGAAGTATAGTACCGATCAATTGAACCACTTTCTTTGTAATCCTGTAGTTCCTTAAATATCATTTTTTTTAAGGTACCTTTTCCCTTTCCGTGGATAAATTTGATTTCGTTCATCTCCCAATAAATGGCTGCATCCAGGTTGGACCTGAGGTAATCAATAGATTCTAGCATAAGTTCGTCAGCTGAGTAGTCTTCCCAGTCTTCGAGGAAAGCATCTGCGTGTAGATCAACTATAGCGGGTGGTTTGCGCATGATTCAAATATATTACAATGCCGCAAATGTAAAACAAAACAACGACTTAGTAGGCGAGATCGGCGATGAAATCAACAGCCCGGACGAATTTTTCATACCATTTTTTTATAATGGCAGCAATTTCATATTCCTCTCTTTCAGCATGATTTAACATCAATAACTCCAGCGATTGCAATAACTGCTTATGATCCAGGAACAAACCGTCGTAATCACGATAAGCAGAAACTGTTTCTTGAATAAGTTGCAGACTTTCGTGTCTGGACACGATGGTCACATGCCGGGAGGAAATTCGGTCTAGCAGACATTCTTTCTGAAAATCGGACGCGATATGCCTATCGCATGCTTGATTAAACAATAATTCAAATTCAACGAGCTGGCTTTCTAAACCATGTATAGCGGACTGGAGCTCCTCAAAAGTGCCGATGATCCTTTCCTGTATTTCCATGTTTTTTGATATAATAGCCATGATATTTTTATCTAAATTTTATATAATGTTGGTTATTAGAATTTTAAATAAAAGCATGTAAGGTATATACAAATGGTTTGAATAAATGTTTTTCTTAATTTGAATAATAGTTGACCAACAATAGTCGGAGTTCCACATAACAGTTATTGGACCTTGAGGGCCTCCGTGAAAAAGCGGAGTAGATTATCCTAATTGCCCTGTAGCTGAAAAATAGGTATTTTGCTTTTTTTTTGCGTTATTCGCATTGCGTAAAAACGGGTTAAAAATAGAATTGAATGAAGGAGAAAACAATCGGAAGTTATCAATTGGAAATATGTTCCAATTCAGTGGCATCAGCAATCGAGGCGGAGAAAGGCGGTGCGACACGTATTGAATTTTGTCAGAATCTGGAGAATGGCGGAACCACACCGTCTTTTGGTCAACTGAAACTGGTGCGTAAACTCGTTCATATTGGAATTCATGTCCTGATCAGACCACGGGGTGGAGACTTTCTGTATACGGAGGAAGAGATGCTGGAGATGATCGCCGATATTGAGCTCTGTAAGGAATTAGGTATGGATGGTGTTGTCCTTGGGGTATTGAATGCCGATGGTACCGTGGATAAGGTCAATACGAAGCGTCTGGTTGATGCTGCAAGGCCTATGCATGTAACATTTCACCGTGCTTTTGATCGTGTACAAGACCCCCTTGTTGCACTGGAAGACGTTATTGCCCTAGGGATTGATCGTATTTTAACTTCGGGTCTGCGGGATTCAGCGTTATCAGGTGCGCCGTTGCTGAAACAATTGATTGAACAGGCTGCCGGACGTATTGTGATTATGCCGGGTGCCGGAGTGGATGCCTCCAATATGAAGACGATCTTGGCGGAGACAGGAGCCATTGCCGTTCATAGTTCAGCAAAGGAAAGCCAGCCATCAAAGATGAAATTTTCGCAGGATCAGGTGAAGGGGATGGATGAGGCGCAGTGGATGAGCTCAAAAGAAAAAGTCCACCAAATGGTAGACTTATTAAAAAGCCTTTAAAGTTATACTTTAAAGGCTGCTAATTTCTTTGTGCTTATTTAGCTTCTGCAGCTAATTGATTTAAGATAGCATCGTTTTTAACGATTTGGTTGTCAGCTTTCATTTTTGATCTTGAACCTAACTCAACGTTAGTTCCCAATTTCAAGAACTGAACTTCAACACGTGAAACAGTTTTATTTCTTCTATCTTTTCTTTTTAAACGTGTAACTCCCATTTTGATAATATTTTTATTGTTTAAAATAAAACGAGGTCGGAAGCGGATTCGAACCGCTGTAGGAGGTTTTGCAGACCTCAGCCTAGCCACTCGGCCATCCGACCCTATTTTTTTCCTTTTGAAGGTCTGCAAAAATAAAACTTATAATTGGAATTAAAAAATCTTTGTGATAAAACTTTTGCGTTTTTGAGCATTATCTTGAAAACCAAGGGGGTAGTTTTTGAGTATGTTGCTTATGCAGGCTTTCAGAGTAGAAATACGAATGTATACGATCAGTTGAAAACGTTAAAATTTCTACAAGCTACTGTATCTTTTAGAGGACATTCAAAAAAAATATGGCAAGAGTTTTTTCTTTTGTTTTGAAGTGAAAATGAATAGTTTATGCATTTTGGAATAGATATTGCAAATATCACTGTAATAAATCTCATACAAGAAATATATGAGAGTAAATGATAGAAGAACAAAGTAAATTAAATTAGGAAACATGAAAAAACTATTATTATCTGCAGCAATTTTATTTGGTTCATTAGGAGCTTTTGCGCAAGGAGGATTGGGATATGGACTCCGTGCGGGTGTAAATATTCCTAAATATTCAATAGCTAACGGAAGCACGCAGTCAAATACGGGTTTCTTTGTGACAGGTTATTTAGATGCACCTGTGTCACCATATTTCTCTATCCAACCTGGGTTATCTCTACAGAATAAGGGGGGTAAATGGGAACCAACTTCGTCAACAGAAACAAAAGAAAGTGTTATGTCTCTTGATATTCCAGTAAACTTAGTGGCTAAATTACCTACAGGAGGTTCAGGAAACTTCTTTGTTGGAGCTGGGCCATATGTAGGTTTTGGTTTAAGCGGTAAACGTAAGGGAGAAGTTTTTGATGGCGCCGTTCAAGGTGATAGAGATATTAACTTTGGTAGCAATGAAAATGATGATCTTAAACGTACTGATTTTGGTATCAATTTCTTGGCAGGTTATCAATTAACGAATGGATTTCAGATCAATGCTGGTTATGGACTTGGTTTAACCAATTTAGCTCCTGCACCTGGCGATGAGGCTAAAAACCGCGTATGGTCGATCGGTATCGGCTTTGGACTATAAGAAATATAAGTACTTAAACTTATTATGAGGAAAGAGTCCCTGCATTAGTAGGGACTTTTTTATTTCCCTCAACTTAAGTCAACCGAAATTGTTATTTTTATTCAAAAGAATATTCAATGAAAAGATTCCTCTCTTTACCATTCTATGTCAAGTTAGCCTGTGTATTAATCAGTATCCTGCTATTGGGATATCTGGCTAAGATTGGTGATACCATACTTATCCCGATGATTTTAGGCTTACTGTTCTCTCTGCTTTTGATTCCACTGAGCAATTTTATGGAACGTAAGTTGCATTTTCCAAGAACATTGGCCGGAATACTCAGTGTGATTCTCTTTTTTGGCGTGTTAGGTTACGGCTTATTTCTTCTGGCTTCACAGCTTACATTGCTCAAAGAAGATTTCCCAGCATTTAAAGAGCAGATTATGGACGGCGCAGGTAAATTGCAAAGCTGGGTCAGTCAACAGTTTGGAATACAGCACAAAGAGCAAATGGAATTTATCAATAAAACAGCTTCAAAGTCGGTTGATTCAGGTACGCTGTTTTTAGGGACGGCGTTGGTTTCACTTTCCTCCCTGTTTATTTTATTTGTTTTCACATTTCTTTATACCTTCTTTCTACTGATTTATAGAGGTCATATAGTGAAGTTTCTTTTGTTTGTTAACCGTGTTGAAGATCGACCTATTGTTGTGGATGTTGTTAGGCAAATTCAATATGTTGTCAAAAAGTATCTGATCGGTTTGTTGATCCAAATGAGTTTGGTTTCGCTTTTGGTTTTTATTTGCCTCTCCTTAATTGGTGTGAAGTACAGTCTACTCTTGGCTTTAATCACAGGCGTATTCAATGTGCTGCCTTATGTGGGTATTTTCTCATCGATGCTGATTATTTCCATTCTTACCTTTGCTACCTCATCGTTGACACATGTGGTATTAGTGATCTTAGCATTGATTATTGTACACATGATTGACAGTAATTTTATTGTTCCGAAAATCGTCGGATCAAAGGTAAAGGTCAACTCCCTTTTTGCCATGCTGTCCATTATTATCGGTGAGATGGTCTGGGGTATTTCGGGAATGTTTTTGGCAATCCCTATTTTGGCGATAGTCAAGATTGTGATGGATCGCATTAAAGAGCTGAAACCTTGGGGATTTTTATTAGGGGAGGAGGATAGCAAGGATGAGGTCTACAAAGACTTATTTGAGACTTTAAATCCAATTGAGAAGAAAATTATTGAGAATGAAGCGAAGGAGTAGGTTTGCATTTGGTTTTGGGCTTGTGAGCAGTTTTATCTTCCTGCATTGGCCAGCAGTAACCAGCTAGTCTATAGTAACTGATATGAGATAAATAATCCGCGATCTTTTAATTGTTGAATTTGGTCATCTATCGTGAAAGCTTTCTTTTCATACATAGAATGATTGTCGTTGTTTGCTTACTTCTTAGCTTGATAAATATTTGTTTTCTTTTTCTTATGTGGGTGTAGTCTGTGTTTAATGAAACTAGATTTTTGTAGATCACTTGATAGATTGGTAAGTTTCAGCCCAGGATAATATTTCCATATGATTTGTTTGACAAATTTCAATTCTAACCCATTACTACTAATGAACTCATCATCTTTTGCCAAAATTTCATCTATAATAAAAGGAACAGATGGGGCGTCTGATAGTATTTTATTGTATTCACTGTTTCTAGAATGTTTCTTTTTTAAAAATTCACGAAAATCTTCTGGAACAGTTTGTAGCTCGGTGGTAAATTTTCTAAAATCGGCAATAAAAAAATCACATGCTTTTTGAATTGTATAAGGAGCAAGTTCATAATTCTTTTCTCCAGCTAAAATGTATTCAAGCCATCTTTTTGAAACTTCTAATATGTTTGCAAATACCTCGATAGTTAATCCACTTTTTTCAAAATGATTCTTAATGTTTTCAGTCGTTATTTTAGCATTGTAAGCTTTCATAACTACAAACAAATGATCTAAATCAATTAATAATCCGCAATTAATTTCTTTTTAATAATTAATTTGTGTAGATTTGAATATTGATAATCAAATAAATGTTTGATTATAGGTATTGAATACAAGAGTCTCTCGTGCAAATTCCGAGTTTTGTTCAGGACGAGGCAATAGGTTTTCAATGTCCGTAATGATATTTTGTGTATTTTTGATGCACACTATAGCATTATGGGCCCTATTGTTTATCGGTCCTATGGCCCTCGGAAGCCTGCACGACGATAGCATAGGGCCTTGCTATAGTTCCTTTCTTCAATGAGACTCGTAACTATAACGAGTTATGAAAAAACAAATTATCAAAAACAAAATCAAGCCAGCAGAGTAGCTCTGTCTGTAAAGTCATATAATGACTTTCCCATAATCTTGAAGAGCGTAGCGACCCTATTATATACCTTTGAAAACACCATTCCAACGCTCTTAGATTTAGCTATTAACCATTATTTTTTATTGTGGCCTAAGCTAGGTTTAGGAGCTTTGGATACATTCGTTTATATCGATATCTGAATTCTTTCCTTTAGGCCGCAGCCATTAAAACCTTTTAAAAATGACCAATTTTTACAAGGGTGGGAGAGAACTGTCTAAAGGAAAAGATTCCTCCGGCTCACCAGAAATTAAATCAAAAAAAATCAGGGTTCAATTACCTGAGTTACTAGCCAGTTTTCAACTGTATTTTACCCACATATTTCAAGTATGCGTTAAGCACTACTTAAGCACAGATATAGCACTATTTACGCAATCGTTGCGTAGGAAAATTGACAATGGAAAAATGTACTATAAAGGTATTTGTCCAGTGCTACAAAAACGTTTGCAGAGCAGCGATCAAAAAATAACTAAGCAGGAGATTTCTTCGAGCGGTCTTCGGGCTTTGTTCGGCTGTCCTTCGGACCTGCTCCGTACCTGCGTCGGCCCTTCTTCGGGAGTGCTTCGGCTGCTCTTCGGCTGTTCTTCGGGACGTTCCCGAAGCGCAGTCGAAGCGGACTCGAAGCCGAGCCGAAGCGTAGCCGAACATGTCTCGAACAAGCCCCGAAGAGGTCCCGAAGCGTTGCCGAAGAGCACTCGAAGGGGAGCCGAAAGACCATCTTCTTCTGACTTTTGCCTGACCAACTTCGCTCCAACTTCTGCCTTTCATGCAATGGGCCATCAGTCTTCCTCGAATTTTCCTTTGATTTTTCCCGAGGGTGACTCGAAGCCCACCCGAAGAAACTCCGAGCAACGCTGGGGGAAAGGCAGAAGTTGGTCAGGAATTGGTAGGTACTTAAATGGTCTATTCCTTGGCACGAAAGGTACCGTTAGTTCACCGTTAAGCTACCGGGAGTGTACCGAAAGGGTACCAAAAAGGTACTGGGAATGTACTAAAGAGCTACCGGATATATACCAAAGAGGTACTAAACAAGTACGAGCTGTCAGTAGCTCACTGGTGGATCTTGGGTATAAGTCTGATAGTGCGACAGCACAACCTGCAAAAGGGGAGCATGCCGGATTGGATAATGGAAGAGAGGGAAGTTGTTTTGAATTTGATGCTTTTAAGACGTTTTATGAGCGCGTTGCCTCTGCTATCGACTCTTTTGTTGTTGTTGATATTTCAAAGGCTCAGAGGGCTTTAAAATGCTTTGCTTATTTGTCCGATTATAAAAATACTTTTCGCATGTCGCTGACATGCTTGGCTTTAGTTTTTCGATCATCTAATTTTTCTTTTAAGGCATTAAAGAGCATCAGAGCTCTTATGGTATTAGCTCTGATGGTTTCTATGTTTAGTTTATCGGCTCAGACGCCCCGCAAGGACAGCGGGGCCGATGGGCTATCTGATCTTACCGCACTAAAGCCGGGAGATAAGATCCCTGATGCGGTTTGGAATCAGTCGCTCGAACTGAACTATTTTAATGGTAAAAAGAAAACGATCAGGTTTTCCGATCTGAAAGGTAAGCTGATCCTGTTGGATTTTTGGTCAACGGGCTGCCCGAGCTGTATCGAAAATATTCCACACATGGAGGAAATCCAAAAGCGGTATCCACAGGAACTAACAATATTATTGGTGAATAGCAAAAGAAACAAGGAAACTCCCCTTCGGATTAAGCTTGTCTTAGATCGCTACAAGAAAAAGTACAATTTTGAAATCAAACTGTTGACCTTATTGGATGATACTTTACTGACCAATCTTTTTTCGCATAATACCATACCCAATATAACCTGGATCAATCAGGAGGGAATCTTTCTGGGCAATACTTTACCCGATGAAGTAGGTATAAAAAACATTGAAACCATTCTCCAAAATAAACATGCAAATTTACAGCTGAGGGGTACATTTCGCAATAAAGATACTGTAATGGAAACACCACCGATCTTTGATACCACAGGTGTTAAATTTCTATCTGCTATAACTGGCTATTTACCCGATTATCTACCAACTTATCCGAATGTCGCCTATAAGGACGGCAAGTCCAACTACCAAATGGTTAATGCAGCCTTAAATTTTATGCTACCAACTGCTTTTAAAAATGAATTAAAAGGTTTTGAAAGTACTGACTATGTGTTTGAAGATGGATTGAAGGATAAGATCCAACAAATGCTGCTGGGCGGTTCGCGTCGCCAGTATCAATACAGCTATCAACTCTTTGTGGCGGATACAATCTCACCTGGCAGGGCTGAGCGCTATTTTCAGCAGTCGTTTAAAGATTACTTCCACTTCACTATTGAAAGGAAGCGCGGCCAGGTATCCTGCTACAAAGTCGAAATTTTGGACAATATTTCATGTTTGAAATCCAAAGGGGGTATGCAGCAGGTCAATGTAAACCCCGAAGAAGGGCCAATTTACTTTCAGAACTTTCCTCTGGTTACCTTGCTCAGCCTATTACACCGCTATGTAGACCTTCCCGTCACCTTTAACCAGCCCAATGCCATGCAGATCGATATCAGGATGCCAGCGGGTTTTGAGCGGATGTCTATAGCAGAGAAGTTAACTTTTTTGGACGCCAAGGGCATCCGATTGACCATGCAGCAGCAGGAAAAAGAATATCCCTACATCAGCCGTATTTATTAATCCCAAAGTATTGTTATGAAACCATCATGATTTATTCAATCACACCGGAGAATGAATAAATCTGATAGCTTCATCACAACTAAAAAACAAATTTAAAGAGATGAAAATATACTATTTATTGGTCCTTATACTGTGTTGGCCTTTTTTGCTTCATGCCCAGCAAGATAATTTGCTGATCTCGGGTCAGGTCTATTCTGGTGAAAACAAAGAGCCGCTCGTGGGAGTAACGGTCAGGCTGATGGGAAAGGGGACGCTCAGTCGAAGTACCTCAGATGGAAAATTTACGATAAGGGTACAGAGTCTGAAGGATTCTCTATTATTCTCCAATGTGGGGTTTATGGAAAAAAAGGTAGCGGTAAGCTTCTTTGACCGAGAAACACCTTTGTTTTTGGAGAGGCAGGTAAACTATCTTGATGAGGCGCTGGTCAGTACAGGATATCAGACCGTAAAAGCACGTGATATCACAGGGGCTGTCGAAGTTGTTTCGAATGAATTGCTCAATCAGCAGACTGGATTAAATGTGCTCCAGCGTCTGAATAATGTGACGGCCGGTATCCGCTTTGATAACCAGCCGATCAATAACCCGGATCTTCAAAAGCTAAATTTTTCGGTACGGGGTCTGAGTACAATAAATGGCAATCTCGATCCGCTGGTGGTGTTGGATGGTTTTATCTACGAAGGGACCATCGGAAATATAGACCCAGCTAACATTGAATCGGTTTCGATATTAAAAGATGCGGCAGCAAGCGCCATCTGGGGAGCAAGAGCAGGCAATGGGGTGATTGTGATGACTTCCAAAAAAGGGGGGCTCAGATCGGCTCAAGCGACGAGGATTTCTTTGAGTAATACCTCCATCATTAAACAAAAGCCCGATCTGAATCAGATCTATCAGCTATCTTCCAGAGATTTCATCAACGTGGAGCGCATGTTGTTTGATAATGGTTATTATAATACTTTTTTACAGTATCTGCCGTATTATGCGATGACTCCCGTGATCAATCTGCTTAATAATAGAAAAAACGGATTGATCACCGCGACAGATTCGGCGGGTACGATTGATTGGCTTGCCGGCCAGGATGGTCGTCGCAATTTTGCAGAAAATTTTTATGGTACGGCTTTTTCCAATCAGCTTTCATTAAATATAAATGGGGGGAGCAACTCAAATGCTTATGGATTGGGCGTAGGCTATACGACAGATCGTACAAATCTGGACGAGAGGTCGCGAAAAATAAACCTGCTCCTGTCCAACAGCTATAGACTGATGGAAAAACTCCAATTGGACCTAACGGTCAATTTTACCCAGCAGCATGACCGTTCTGGAAAACCGGATTTTTCTGCTTTTAAAATTGGGGGGAAGTCCGTACCGTATCTTTATTTTAAGAATGCAGCAGGGAACGAAACGCCTTTTGAAAGCATATACAATAAGGCTTACCTCGACCAGCATTATTCAGATGGCTATCTGGACTGGGGATACTATCCTTTACAGGATTACAAACAGGACCGGAACACTAATAATCTGAACGAGTTATTTGCAACAACCAATCTGCGCTATCAATTATTTGACTTTTTGAGTGCCAATGTTGGGTTTCAATGGCAAGATCAGCGTGCGGAAAATGAAGGCCTGCATGAAAAGGATAGTTATTTTACGCGCTTAAAAATCAATCAGTTTATGACTGTTGATCCCGTAAGTGGACAGCGCAAGTATAATGTACCCAAGGGCGCTATCCGTGCGCTGGACCAGCAGCAGGGTAGATCGTACACAGCAAGGACACAGCTGGATTTTAACAAAACCTTTGGCGGGCATCGTCTTCAGGGTATAGTCGGTGCAGAGGCCCGGGAAAATCAGCTGTCGGGAAGTTCAAATACCGCGTATGGCTATAATGAAGTGCCGCTCACTTCAGTGCCTGTGGATTACCTGACAACGTTCCCAACAGTACCTGACAATCTGTATCTAAATATCGTCGGTGCCCCGATGTTTACAAAAACGACAAATCGTTTTGTTTCTATATACAGCAACTGGACTGATCTGTACCGTGATAAATACGGCCTTTCTGCAAGTATTAGAAAAGATGGCGCCAATATCTTTGGAGCAACTACCAATGACAAATGGTCGCCGCTATGGTCTATGGGTGCTTCTTGGCAAATAAACCGTGAGGAGTTTTTTAAAACGAAGTGGCTAGATCAGCTCAAGCTTAGGGTTACGTATGGCTACAGTGGCAATGTTGATCTCCGCAAGACGCCCGAACCGATTGCGGGGAGTGGGACAGATCCATATACTCTGTATCCCATGTTGGGAATTTCAAATCTGAACGATCCGTCACTGCGTTGGGAAAAAGTCGGTATGCTTAATTTTGGTGCCGATTTTTCCATGATAAAAGGCCGCTTATCGGGGTCTATTGACCATTATCGGAAATATGGTAAAGACCTCTACGGGGAGACAGCCTACGATTATACGACATGGGGCATCAGTGGAACGATCGTAAAGAATGTGGCTGAAATGCAGGGCACGGGCTGGGATATCAAACTGAATTCGATAAATACAGCCGGAATATTACGATGGAGTAGTAATCTTTTACTGGGGATCAATAAAAATAAAACGACGGCCTACTATAGTAATCTGAATGAAGGTTTGGTATATTTTCTGGCTGAAGGTAATCGGATCAATCCCGTCGTTGGCCTCCCACTGAATGCGCTTGCGGCGTACACCTGGATGGGCCTGAATAATCAGGGCATGCCGCAGGGATTGTTAGACGGCGAGGCAAGTTCAGATTATCCGGCAATATTTAGATCGGCATCTATGAATCCCATGGGCAACGAGACGATCACCTATATCGGCTCTGCCAAGCCAACGCATTTTGGTAACCTGATCAATACCTTTTCGTATCGTGATTTTGATCTTTCGGTCAATCTGAGTTACAAGGGCGGTTATTATTTTAATAAACCCACCACCAGTTATTATACCTTATTCCAGGGTGGAATCGCTTATCCGGATTTTGAGCAGCGCTGGCAAAAACCGGGCGATGAAAAGGTAACGAATGTACCGGCAATGAATTATCCGGTATCGACCGATGCGGATGCTTTTTACGCTAGGACAAGCATCAATGTTTTGAAGGGGGATCACCTGCGGCTGGAATACATCAATCTCAGCTGGAGAAAACTTTATAAGTTCATGACCAGGGAAGTGAATTTTCGCCTTTTTGCTAATGCCAGCAATTTAGGGATGATCTGGTGTGCAAATAAAGAAAAGATTGATCCTGAATTTGCTTATAGACTCCGTCCCTCGAAACAGTTTTCACTGGGAATACAACTGGAATATTAAATCGAATCAATATGAAAAAGATAAATAAAGGGCTTTCAATCGTACTAGTTACCATTGCCATACTCTTAATGTATAACTCCTGTAGCAAGTATCTGGATATTCAATCCAACGATGCCTTGGTCATCCCCAAAAGCCTGGAAGACCTACAAAAATTGTTGGACAATACTTTGAAGATGAATAGAGGGATTGGCTCCATGGGGGAGATCTCGGCAGACGATTATTTTTTGGAGCAGTCGGTCTTGGCAACAGTGACGGATATAGATAGGTTAAATTATACTTGGCGGAATAATCTGTATAACTTTAGCAACGACTGGTCGGCGGGTTATGTGCCTGTTTATAGCTGTAATTTGGTTTTGGAGCGTTTGGCGAAGATCGAGCGGACAGCTGTTAATGCGTCGGACTACGATCGGATCAAAGGGACGGCCTTCTTTGCAAGATCCAATCAGTATCTATCCTTACTCTGGAATTATGCCAAGGCTTTCCAAAGTACAACAGCTGCGTCGGATTTAGGAATTGTGCTGCGCAATTCTTCGGATATGAACGAAAAGTCAAAACGTTCCTCTGTATTGGAATGTTATAATGCGCTCATCAAGGATTTGCATGATGCTGCGGAATTTTTACCGCAAACGAGTAGTCACGTAATGCGTCCATCAAAAGCGGCTGCTTACGGTTTATTGGCCAGGGCTTACCTATCGATGGCGAAATATGATTCGGCTTATTATTATGCAGATAAAATGCTTCAGATCAATGATGATCTGATGGACTTCAATAATCCCGATGAGGTCGATTTGACGGGAATAAATCCCTTTTTGCGGTACAATAAGGAGATCGTGGTGTATTATGAACAGACTTCTAACGGAACACCATTGATTCGGATAGCACAAATGGATACGGTATTGTACACTTCTTTTGATGCAAACGATCTCAGGAAGGAAGCCTATTTTAAATCCGGTGTCAACGGTTATAAGGCTTTTAAAGGAAATTATGCCGTGGCATCCAATGCATGGGAAACTGTATCCCCTTTTGGAGGTATTGCGATAGATGAAATGTATCTCATCCGTGCGGAATGTCTTGCACGGGCTGGGAAGCTAGCAGAAGCACAGAAGGATCTCAATATGCTACTAGCTAAACGGTATAAAACTGGAACTTTTGTTCCTTATAAGCTGACTATTGCAAAGGATGTACTTGAGCTGATATTAAAAGAAAGGCGAAAAGAATTGCTCTTTAGGGGGCTGAGATGGATAGATATCAAAAGATTGAATCTAGAAGGAGCAAATATTGTTCAAAAGAGGTTTTTGGATGGTAAGGAATATATTTTGCACCCTAACGCAAATCGTTATGCTTTACCATTGCCTGATGATATTATTCGAGTGACGGGGATTGAACAAAATCCACGCTAATAGAACAACCAAAGCCTCTCTTAGGAGGCTTTGGTGTTTTGATAAACTGTTTAATTTCGGTTCACCGGATTGAAAGGTGTCGAACTCGAACCTCCAATTCTTTGTGGTATATAACCCGAAGCGGCGCCAGCTGCACCAGGAATTGCATCCATTGAAATTTTTGCCGGATCTAAAGCCGAGCCGCTCAAGTCGGTATTGTCAACTGGAAGCGAACAAGCTTTATTGTTCGTCGGATTACAACTATGTCCATTTGGCGTAGTCGTCCAACGTGATTCATCAGCAACTTGAGATGCATTCAATGGATCTCCATTGAAATAAACAGTCACAGGAGCTAAACTTTTTCCTGTATAAGCCTCAGCACCTTTAAATGCTGAGAATCCGATAATCATGGCTCCTCCTAATATCATGTAGCCATAATTGTTTAAAAATTTGGTTAGCATGTAGCTACCCTCCTTTCTGTACAGCAAGCCATCTATTGGTTAGTAAAGATGTTGGCTTGCTACTTTTTTTTGTAAATAATTGTCGGTACGGTCCTGAGTACCGATCGTATCTGTATGCCAGGCTGCCTACTATAGGCCTACTGACGTCGTTGTGTTCTGGATAATAATATAGACTGTCCGGTGCATACCATACATCCTTTGACCTTGTATAATGGATATTCCTGTAGCTGATGGCTCCCATTGCTATAAAGCAAATCAGAAATAATGCGATGTTTGTCTTGCCTGTGATTACTCGCTCGCCATATTTGGCGACCTTGCGATGCAACACCCATCCCGTTATAGAAAGGCCAAGAATCACAATATTTATCAATAGATGTGCAGTCCAGGAAATACGGCTCAGAAAGCTTGTGCACATACAGGGTTTCTGTGCATAGACATTTAATACGCCTAATCCAATATAGATCGTAAAAACGATGATCAATAGGGTGGAGGCTCTCCATCCCCATGCACGCAGTCCGACTGATGGTATGGCTAGTAATATCCCAACACCGATTTCCATGAGCGGAAGTAACCAAAAGAGTATTGGAGCCAGATAACTGATTATGGGCTGCTGCTCGAGAGCAATCCGAAACGCGCTCAGCTGCCAGATCTTGTCCATACCTACATAGATCCAAAAAAGGATCATTACCGACCGAAGGATCTTATATATGATGCTACTTGTATTATTCGCTTCCATAGCTTTAATTATTTGTACTGTGGTATTTATTATTTTCGTTTTCCAGCCTTAACTATCTAGTTTAGCACCTTTATTATTTATGCTTAGCTTATGCTAACTATTTGTATTTCTCTCCTAACTATTTATATCCCGGGCTTAATTATTTGTATTGCCGTGTTAATTATTTTTGAATGGGCTTTTATTATTTCTATGCTTCTTTAAAAACAGGGCGCCGTACCTGCCCCTCCATGAGGTACAGCGGCCTGCCTGAGCGTCAGCTTCTACTTTTTCGTACGCCTTAAATCAAAGGTACCACGGAAAATAGGCGAGCGTAGGTGTAACGAAATGACTAATTCGGAGAGTTCACCTGCCTCTATTCGGTTTAAACAAAGAGTGGGATGTAGTGAAGGGGTAATATGGTGGCAAAAAGGTTAGGTGTGGCTTCTTGGTAAAACCATTGGTTTTAGGATTGTAATGGCTGTTTTTGATGGATAGAACGAATGTGCTGAGGGGGTGTAACGCTAACATACCCCTAGTTTTTTTAATTCTGTGTATTTTATTTATTTAATTCGGGAAATTGTTCATTCAGCTCGGCAAGCATGGTGTTTAATACTCTACGGATACGTACAGCTGCATGAAATTCAGCACTTTTGTCCATCCTTGTCAGGCTATGGGCAGAAAGTAAGGTGCCCTCCCTCGTTTTGATGAGTTTGGAAAACTCCTCGGCAACTTCTTTTTTCTCAGACGAGCGCATGATATTAGCCTTGACAGCGATGTGCATCCAGATCTTGAGCTCCTTGCCATTGAAATTGCTATGGATAAATCGTTGTGAATGATCATGCAATGTTGAATGCGGTTGCGTATTTTCGGCCTGAATGTACTCGCACATCAACTCAAGCAAACTCCTTCGATTGCTATCATACGCAAAGTTGGGAATGCAGGAGAAATGTTTTGGAAAGAGTAATAGCGCATCCATAAATGAGGGATCTGAAATGTATAGCTCTTTCCAGCGGTTAAAGAATCCCATGTGGTTAAAATTGAAATTGACCATCACTACTAAAAACCGGTAATGCCAGTTCTTACCTTGGCGCTTGTCTTGCGCCAACTGCCGTAGCGATTCGACCAATTGGATCAGATAATCTTGATGTCGGTATTGAATATAAGGGATCTTGCCATTTTCAAATAGACTGTCCATGGCTGAAAGAATTTCACCAAGATAAACTTTTGGTATGTCTTTTTGAGCAAGACTATCGAGGATATAGGGCATATTGATGTAGACATATGCATACATCCTTTTGCGGTAATGGCTTGGTAAGGATGTAGCAGGATCGATGTCTCTTTTAAATAAAAATTCAATACGTTCGAGCAAGTCTTCCAGCGCTACTAACGCCGTACGGTCTCCGATATTGTTATCCCTACAGAAGCTATCGAGTTTTTGGTGTAGACGAAGTAATTGGGTATGGTATAGACGCACAGCCTGGCTGGCGGAGTCGACATTACTGATCTGCCGGAAGGCCTGTAATGACAGCGCAAAATTATCGGAGCAGGCCACTGAAATCTCGTGTAAACGTGCCTGCGCTCCCTTGCTTTCCAAGTGATCCAAAGCTTCGATAAGCAAAGTCAGTGGGTATAGACTTACAATCATTTGTACCTCCTTTTGATATCTTTGTGGTACCAGGGCCAGCCATAGACCCCAGGATGCATTTGCAGCAGGAGTGTGTCACCCACATTGGTCTGTTCATGTAACTGTGGGTTGACGTTTATGGACACCGTTTGCTCTTGCCCTTCATGCTTGAACGAAAACCACAATTCATGGATGTCACAACAAGGAGGGCATTTTTGGATGACAATGGCAGGTATGCGTACAGCTTTCACATTTGGGATATGCTGACAATTGGCCATAATCAGCAGCATACGTATATACCAGATACAGGCAAGGATCATAATCGGAAATTGGATCCCATAAAGTTTGAAAAGGTTTATCTTTCTCCAAGAAAATAGATGTGCTAGCACACAGACGATGAAGGCTATCGGTATGCCTTTTCTTACAGCTGTCCAAAATGGCTGGGAACTGATCAATAGCTGATAGGGGAGGCGATCAAATAATGCTATACTGCTAACTTGGATACAGGCAAAAAAGATAAAGAAAAGCTGCATCACGCGCTCTTGGTTGCGGATCTCTAAAAAGGGGATAAGCACGACCAGTACACCAATGCTATATACACGTTGGTCATGTGTCCGCGCCCAAAAAAGCCCATATAAGGTAATCAATACAGCAATCGTAATAAATATATAATTGCGGCTAAATGGGAGGACTGTTTTTGTTGTTCTCATGATCTATGGGTTTATAATCAGTGAACTATTACTTTTCAAAAATACCGATAACGATAGGAAATTTTTGCTGAATACCGCCTTAATTTCAACGAAGACCTGTTTTTTACAACGAAGGCTGATTTCTTTACAACGAAAGGTGCATTTTAAACAATAAAGGTTGAAAATTTTCATCCAACAGGGTAATTATTTAGGTTAGATGCAGGAATGAAAAAGCCGATTTTTGAACTGGAAATATTGTTTAAAAAATAAATGGCTAAATTTATATAGCAAACATTTCTTCGTATAGGGAAATTTTTAACGAGAGTCCTTAAGCAATATCTAGCCATATATGCTTGAAGGAACCTTGGTATGTTGAAAAGTAATTTATAATAAGGTAAACTCTACCCGAATGAGAAAGAGCAAGCAAACTTGATGCGCATGTATGTTTGGATAGAGCTTTGATAAAATAGTATTGGAGTATATGAAAAGTATCGGTCAGGACAAATATCAAGATAATAAAGATTTGACTGTAAATTACCCGGATGTAATCTGGCTATTGATCGCGTCTTTCGTCTTTGGCGGTGTTTGCTGGTATTTGGGTTATCAGGGGGCTTTAGCTGATCGGCTTGCAAACTGGTCAATCATCTCTAGCTATCTATTTTTTGTGCTGATGGTGGCTATCACTTTTCTCTATATACGTTTGGTTATCGTGCTACTGGACAAAAGGCAAAATTGGTTGACCGATCCGGAGAAACGCATCGGTACACAACTGTTTTTTTGTTGTGTATTGCCCACACTATTTTTGTTCTGGATTATCGGTCCAGATGCAATGGCTAAGGATGAATGGCTTTTATTTCCTCTAATGGTCATATTTAGTGGGGTTCTGGTCTTGAATATGTGCTATACAGTGTATTTTTATCTCGCCAATTATCAAAGCCAAAAAAAGCTACTTGTTGAGTTGACCGAAGTAAACCATCAGCAGCAATTAAAGATAACAGATCTTGAGGAGCAGATTGATCTGTTATCTCCGGATCTGGAAGAGGTGAGGGAAATCCTGGAAGCTGAGACGGGAGATAGAGATCCTGATTCCATGGATGAAATAGATTTAGTTCTGGTCAAATCCATGGATCCGGAGCAGGAAGTATTCTTGCTCAATAACAAAATCTTGTCCCAGAAGATACTGTATAAAGATTTGGGAATTTTTACTTTTAAAAATAGTATCGTCAGCCTTTATTTAAAAACTGCGATGCACGAAAATCTTACTTGTGGTGAACAGCGTAGCCTAAAGGAAGTCGTAAATAGTACAAAAGGATTCGTACAAAAGATAGATCGGGATAAGGCGATACCGTTTGGTATGATCCAGTCTTGTCATCAACTGAAGCGTGGCAGGTTGCGTATTGTGCTCAAGCTTCCGTTTGAAGGACGTTATAATTTTGAGGTGTCTGATAAGATTGCTAAGCATATCAAAGAATGGATCATGTTGCAGGTACCAATAGAAAAGGAATAATATAATGAGATAAACTTTAAAAGATAGATTATGGAAAAAGCAAAGGATAATACCTGGAAATGCCGTGCTACTGGTAAAGTTGGATTTCCTTCTTTAATTGAAGCCCAATGGGCAATGCTTCATTTTAAATTCAAATCACGGGTGAGAAACAAATTAGACGGCAAACGTATCAAACACCGGATGGGAAAAGATGCCTGCAAAAGGGCTTATTATTGTAAGTTTTGTAAAGGATACCATATTACCAAATGGGATAAAGGACACTTTAGCAACTACAAAACTAAGGCGGAGTCTTGGAAGATACCGGATGTATTAGGAAACTGGAATTATTTGATTGAGTAGAATCAGTAGATGGTATTGGTTAACACTCGTAAATTGTATTATGCTAATGTCACTTATTGAGCTTTTTTTTAAGCTTAGCAGCTAAATTAGCTATTCTGTAGAAATAATCTATGGTGTGTTATTTACAAAAGTAATTTTGCCGCATTTTCTTGTTGTTAATCAGAAAAATATAACTTATTTTTGTGTTATATTTAATTTATTTTTTATGAAAAGAAAATTACTCTCAATTGCAGCAGCATTATGCTTTATTGCTGGAGCAAAGGCACAAACTTCTTATGGTATTAAAGCTGGTGCTAACTTTGCTAAAATGAAAGAATCCGCACAGGGTTTTTCTTATACTTCTGATGCTGCAACATCATTTTACGTGGCAGGTTATGCTGACATCCCACTGGCAAATAGTTTTAGTATTCAACCCGGAATTTCATTACAAGGGAAAGGAAGTAAAATTTCATTGACAAAAATGGCGGAACTTGCTGGTATAAGTGGAGTGTCGGGTAGTGTAAAGCAAGATTTGATGTACATTGAAATACCAGTCAATTTTGTATATTCTATCCCAACAGGAAATTCTGGAAATGTCTTTTTTGGGGCCGGCCCATATGCTGGATTTGGAATTCATGCTAAAGTTAAAGCTGATAATATCTCGGGATCTTTTGAAGATGATTTTTTTGATGTAGACGGGAAAGAAAGTGGAAGCTTTGGTGATTTCGGCTACAAAACCTTTGACGCAGGGTTAAATGTTTTGGCAGGCTTTAAGTTCACCAACGGTTTCTTGATTAATGGTGGTTATGGTCTAGGATTAACAAATATTGCTAAGGACACTAATGGCGAAGGTAGTCTAAAAAACCGCGTATTCTCAGTAGGAGTTGGTTACCAATTCTAAGTAAAAAAATATAAAAATAAAAAAGGGCTTTTCTTACGAAAGGCCCTTTCTTTTTTCAGTGACTGAAATCTATCACACTTTGATTTCTACTTCAACACCTGAAGGCAATTCAAGTTTCATCAATGCGTCAACAGTTTTAGCGTTTGATGAATAGATATCCAACAATCTTTTGTAAGCACACAATTGGAATTGCTCACGTGCTTTTTTGTTAACGTGTGGTGAACGTAATACCGTATAGATTTTTTTCTCAGTAGGCAATGGAATAGGACCACTAACAACTGCACCTGTAGGTTTTACTGTTTTTACGATTTTTTCAGCTGACTTGTCAACCAAATTGTAATCGTATGATTTCAATTTAATTCTGATTCTTTGGCTCATTTTTATTTATTTAAAATGATTGCTAATTAGAGCTATTCACAACTAGCAATCGGTGTGTATTTTTTGATTAAAGAACAAAGAGAAAAGACTAGCGTCCTTTATCTTTGTTCCATTATCGTTGTGTTATATTATTCAACAGAACCTTTGACTCTGCCTTTTGATTTTGCGATTACTTCCTCAGCAACGTTACGTGGAGCTTCAGCATAGTGATCAAATTCCATTGTAGATGTTGCACGACCTGAAGTGANNGCATTTGACCACGACGACGGTTCAAGTCACCCATTACATCACCCATGTTTTCTTCTGGAGTCAATACTTCAACTTTCATGATTGGCTCCATCAATACTGGAGAACATTTAGGTAATGCCTCACGGTAAGCCATTTTAGCTGCCAATTCGAATGACAATGAATCTGAATCGACCGCGTGGAATGAACCATCAATCAAACGAACTTTCATGCCAGAAAGTGGGTAACCAGCTAATACACCATTATTTAATGACGCTTCAAATCCTTTTTGAACGGATGGGATGTATTCTTTTGGAATCGCACCACCCACAATTTCGTTTACGAATTGAAGTGCTGATTTTGTTGTATCGTAATCTGCATCGATAGGAGAGATAACAACTTTGATATCCGCGAATTTACCACGACCACCTGATTGTTTTTTGTATACCTCACGGTGCTCAGTAGTACCATTGATAGACTCTTTGTATGCTACTTGAGGAGCACCTTGGTTAACCTCAACTTTGAATTCACGTTTCAAACGGTCGATCAAGATCTCTAAGTGAAGCTCACCCATACCTGAGATAACTGTTTGACCAGTCTCTTCGTCAGATTTAACAACGAATGTAGGATCTTCTTCAGCCAATTTACCAAGACCAATACCTAATCTATCAACGTCAGCTTGCGTTTTAGGCTCAATCGCTAAACCAATTACTGGCTCAGGGAACGTCATAGACTCTAATACGATAGGCGCTTTTTCGTCACAAAGTGTATCACCAGTTTTGATGTCTTTGAAACCTACAACAGCACCGATATCACCTGCCTCGATAAAAGGAATAGGGTTTTGTTTGTTGGCGTGCATTTGGAAGATACGTGAGATACGCTCTTTGTTTCCTGAACGTGTGTTCAATACATAAGAACCTGCATCTAATTTACCAGAGTAAGCACGGATGAAACATAGACGACCTACGAATGGGTCAGTCGCAATTTTGAAACCTAAAGCTGCGAAAGGCTCACTAACAGATGGTTTACGCTCAATTTCTTCACCAGTATCAGGATTAGTACCTTTTACAGCCTCTACATCAAGAGGTGAAGGCAATAATTCCATTACTAGATCCAACATGGTTTGAACACCTTTGTTTTTGAAAGATGAACCACAAACCATAGGAACGATAGAGTTATCCAATACTGCAGCACGTAATGCATTTAAGATTTCACGCTCAGTCAATGAATCTGGATCTTCGAAGAATTTCTCCATCAAAGACTCATCATAACCAGCTACTGCTTCCAATAATTTCTCACGGTATTCAGCAACCTCGTCCAACATATCCTCAGGAATTGGAACTTCAGTGAAAGTCATTCCTTTATCATGCTCGTTCCAAACGATACCACGGTTGTTGATCAAGTCAACCACACCTGTGAACGTATCTTCAGCACCGATAGGCAATTGTAAAGCTACAGCATCAGAACCCAACATATCTTTTACTTGTTTTACAACTTTCAAGAAGTCAGCTCCTGAACGGTCCATTTTGTTAACGAAACCGATACGAGGTACTTTGTAACCATCAGCCAAACGCCAGTTTGTTTCAGATTGAGGCTCAACACCATCAACTGCTGAGAACAAGAATACCAATCCATCCAATACACGTAACGAACGGTTTACCTCAACCGTGAAATCCACGTGTCCAGGTGTATCGATAACGTTTACTTGGTATTTGTTGTTACGGTAGTTCCAGAATACAGTTGTTGCAGCAGAAGTGATCGTGATACCACGCTCAGCCTCTTGCTCCATCCAGTCCATTGTTGAAGCACCTTCGTGAACCTCACCAATTTTATGGTTTACACCTGAGTAATAAAGGATACGCTCAGTTGTTGTAGTTTTACCAGCATCGATGTGTGCAGCGATACCGATATTTCTAGTGAATTTTAAATCTCTTGCCATAATATTTTTAAGCAGCTGGCCTTACGGGCCTTATGTGTTTAAATGTAATGTTAAATAAGTACACCGACCTTGATAAAAGAGTGTTCGTTTATCGGAGGTCGGTGTAATCATATTTTTTTGAATGTCTTCAAAATTAGAATCTGAAGTGTGAGAACGCTTTGTTAGCTTCCGCCATTTTGTGCGTATCTTCTTTCTTCTTAACAGCAGCACCTTCACCTTTAGAAGCTGAAATGATTTCTCCTGCTAATTTTTCGAACATTGTTTTTTCACCACGTTTACGAGCGTATGAAATTAACCATTTCATACCCAAAGCAATTTTACGCTCTGGACGAACTTCCATAGGAACTTGGAAGTTGGCACCACCCACACGGCGTGATTTAACTTCAACAGCAGGCATAACGTTGTTCAAAGCTTTTTTCCAAGCTTCTAAACCGCTTTCTTGTGTTTTTTGTTCTACTAATTCTACTGCATCGTAAAAAATATCGTAAGCAATGGATTTTTTACCATCTACCATCATATTGTTTACGAAACGTGTTACCTGAACGTCGTTAAACTTTGGATCAGGTAAAATGATTCTCTTTTTCGGTTTTGATTTTCTCATTTTTCTTTCCTCCGTTTAATTATTTCTTTTTACCTTTTGCTGGAGCTGCCGCTGGTTGTCCTGGTTTAGGACGCTTAGTTCCATATTTAGAACGACGTTGGTTACGACCTGCTACACCTGAAGTATCTAATGCACCACGGATGATGTGGTAACGCACACCTGGTAAATCCTTAACACGACCACCACGGATCAATACGATCGAGTGCTCTTGTAAGTTGTGACCTTCTCCAGGGATGTAAGCGTTGACCTCTTTACCGTTTGTTAAACGTACACGAGCTACTTTACGCATTGCTGAGTTTGGTTTTTTAGGGGTAGTAGTATATACACGTGTACATACACCTCTTCGCTGTGGACATGAGTCCAACGCTGGTGACTTACTCTTATCAACCAGAGCTACTCTACCTTTTCTAACTAATTGTTGAATAGTAGGCATTTACCTGTTTTTGTTTATAAATTT